>NZ_LZMG01000334.1:0-2242 GCF_001673615.1 Mycobacterium sp. 1245499.0 | reverse complement strand
GGCCGACGGCGCCGACCTGGTGACCGCGAGCGGGGACAAACTGCTCGGCGGGCCGCAGGCCGGGTTGCTCTTCGGCCGCTCCGAGCTGACCGAGCGGATTCGCCGCCATCCCGCCGCGCGCGCCCTGCGGGTGGACAAGCTGACGCTGGCCGCGCTGGAAGCGACGCTGCTCGGGCCGCCCCCGCCGGTGGCCCAGTCGCTGGCCGCCGACGTCGACCGGCTGCGCGCAAGGGCCGAGGCGCTGGCCGCCGGGCTGGCAGGGGCGGCGGCGGTGGACTGCGTCGCGGCCGTCGGCGGTGGCGGGGCGCCCGGGGTCGAATTGCCCAGCGCCGCGGTCAGTTTGCCCGAGTCCTACGCGGCCGCGCTCCGGCTCGGCACCCCGCCCGTGGTGGGCCGCCTGGAGGGCGGCCGGTGTCTGCTCGACCTGCGCACGGTGGCACCCGAGGACGACGAGCTGCTGGCCGCGGCGGTACGGGCGTGTTCGTCTTAGCCACCGCCGGACACGTCGATCACGGCAAATCGACTCTGCTGCAACGGATTACCGGGATGTGGCCGGATCGCCTGGCCGAAGAGCAGCGCCGTGGCCTGACCATCGATCTGGGCTTCGCGTGGACCGAGCTGGACGGGCGCCAGCTCGCGTTCGTCGACGTGCCGGGCCACGAGCGGTTCGTGGCCAACATGCTGGCCGGCCTGGGGCCAGTCCCCTTGAACGGCGGAGTGGTGTTCGTCGTCGCGGCCACCGAGGGGTGGATGCCGCAGTCGGAGGAACATCTGGCGGCGCTGGACGCGCTCGGCGTCCGCCACGGGCTGCTGGTGATCAGCAAGGCCGACCTCGCCGATCCGGGCCCGGCCGCCACCCAGGCGTCCGAACGGCTTGCCGCCACCTCGCTCGCCGGTGCTCCCGTGGCTATCGGCACCGACCTGGGCCGGGTGCGCGCCGAACTGGTGGCGCTGACCGACCGGCTGCCCGCCCCGGACCCCGCGGCCGACGTGCGGCTGTGGGTGGACCGCAGCTTCACGGTCCGGGGTGCCGGGACGGTCGTCACCGGCACGCTGGCCGCCGGCACGGTGCGGGTGGGCGACGAACTCGAGCACGCCGGGCGCCGCGTCACCGTCCGCGGGCTGCAATCGTTGGGCCGCAACCATTCCGAGGTCGGCGCGGTGGCCCGGGTCGCGCTGAATCTGCGCGGCGTCGACCGGCACGACATCGGTCGCGGGGACACCGTGCGCACGCCGAGCGCCTGGCTGGACACCGCAGAGATCGACGTGGCCCTGCGATCGGCGGACTCGCTGGGCCGCCAGCTCATGCTCCATGTCGGGTCGGCGGCCGTGCCGGTGCAGGTTCGCCGGCTGGGGCCGGCCGCGGCGCGCCTGCGGCTGGCCAGGCCGCTGCCGTTGCGGGTGGGCGACATCGGGTTGCTCCGCGACCCCGGACAGCACCGGATCGCGGCGGGCATCGGGGTGCTCGACGTCCGCCCTCCCGCGCTGCGGCGGCGCGGCGCGGCGCGGGTTCGCGCCGCAGAACTGGCCACCGGCCAGGTCCGCGCCCCCGACGTCGCGCGCGCGGCCGACCTGCGCGCCATGGGTCTGCCGCCGCGCGGGCAGCGGGTGAGCGACTGGGTGGTGGACCCGCAGTGGTGGGCGGCGCGGCGCGAGGACGCCACCGCGGCGGTGCGGCGCTGGGTGGGCGAGCACGACATCGCGGCGGGCATGCCGCTCGAGACGTTGCGGCAGCAGGTCGGGTTGCCCGCCGCCGAATTGCTGCCGAAGTTGCTGGACGGCACGGGTCTCGAGGTGGCCGACGGGTTGGTCCGCCCGCCCGCGTCGGGCCTGCCGGCCCGCGTCGACAAGGCCGTGCGCACGGTCGAGGACTGGCTGGCCGCCGAGCCGTTCCGGGCGCCCGAGGCCGACGAGCTCGCCGAGCTGAACCTGGGTCCTCGCGAGCTGGCCGCGGCGGTGCGGGCCGGGCGGCTGACGCGGATCGCCGACGGGGTGGTGCTGGGGCCCGACGCACTGGACCGGGCCGCCACCGTGCTGAGGGGGCTGCCGCAACCGTTCACCGTCAGCGAGGCGCGCCGGGCGCTGGGCACCACCCGGCGGGTGGCGGTGCCGCTGCTGGAACACCTCGACGCCCGGCGCGCGACGCGCCGCGGCGATGACGGAACCCGGGTGGTGCTCTGACCCGGTTGGCTACAGCCGCTCTTTGACAGCGGCCGAGAGGCGGGCGCCGTCGGCCTTGCCG
>NZ_LZMG01000333.1:0-2569 GCF_001673615.1 Mycobacterium sp. 1245499.0 | reverse complement strand
GCGCTGCGCGCGCGTTACGGCCGTCATGTCGGTTACCGTCGGGTTATGCATGACCGGACTGTCCGCGCACGCACGGCCATCGGCACCGTCGAAGGCTTCACCCGCGACGGGGTCAATCGGTGGCGGTCGATCCCGTATGCCCGCCCGCCGGTGGGCCGCCTGCGCTTCCGGGCGCCGCAGCCGGCCCAGCCGTGGTCCGGTGTTCGACACTGTCACGGCTTCGGCAATTGCGCGCCCCAGCAGCGCCGTTACACCCTGCTCGGCATGTCGGGTCTGGGCGGCCGCTATCAGCCGATGAGCGAGGACTGCCTCACCCTCAACGTCGTGGCGCCCGAGGGTGACGCCGAGGGGCCGCTGCCCGTCATGGTGTTCATCCACGGCGGCGGCTACTTCCTGGGCAGCTCGGCGACACCGCTGTACGACGGCGCGGCCCTGGCCCGCCGGGGATGCGTCTACGTGTCGGTGAACTACCGCCTGGGCGCGCTGGGGTGCGTGGACTTTTCGTCGTTGTCGACGCCCGAGATCACCATCGACAGCAACCTGTATCTGCGCGATCTGGTGCTGGCGCTGCAGTGGGTTCGTGACAACATCGCGGGATTCGGCGGTGATCCCGACAATGTCACCATCTTCGGCGAGAGCGCGGGCGCGTGCATCACCGCATCGCTGCTGGCGGTGCCCGCCGCCGAAGGCCTGTTCGCCCGGGCGATCTCGGAGAGCCCGGCGTCGGGTCTGGTGCGGTCGAAAGAGGTCGCCGCGGAGTTCGCGAACCGCTTCGCCAACCTGCTGGGGGTGCGCAAGCAGGATGCCGCCAACGCGCTGATGCAGGCGTCCGCCGCGCAGCTGGTGGAAACCCAACACCGGTTGATCGACGAAGGCATGCAGAACAGGCTGGGCGCCTTCCCAATTGGGCCGGTCTTCGGTGACGACATCCTGCCATTGGATCCGGTCGAGGCGATGCGGCGCGGTGAGGCCCACCGGGTACCGCTGATCGTGGGCACGAATGCCGAAGAGGGCCGGTTGTTCACCCGCTTCCTGGCGATGTTGCCGACCAACGAGTCGATGGTCGAAGAGCTGCTGGCCGAGGCGGAACCCGCTATCCGCGAACGCATTACCGCCGCATATCCCAATTATCCCGAGCGGGCGGCCTGCATCCAGCTCGGCGGTGACTTCGCCTTCGCCTCGGCGGCCTGGCAGATCGCGGAGGCCCACGGCGCGCACGCGCCGACCTACCTCTACCGGTACGACTACGCGCCGCGCACGCTGCGCTGGTCGGGCTTCGGGGCCACCCACGCCACCGAGTTGCTCGCCGTTTTCGACGTGTATCGCACCAGATTCGGCGCGTTGCTGACCGCGGCGGCGGACCGGCGGGCCGCGTTGCGGGTCAGCAATCAAGTGCAACGGCGCTGGCGCGCCTTCAGCCGGACCGGCGTGCCGGGGGAGGACTGGCCCCTCTACACCGCCGAGGATCGTGCCGTGATGGTCTTCGACCGCAAGTCCCGCGTCGAGTTCGATCCACACCCGCATCGCCGAATGGCATGGGACGGCTTCTCACTGGCGCGTTGACCTGGCACGCTAACCCTCATGCATGCCGAGACCGAGCAAGTCATCGAACGACCCAGTGACCTCACCGCCACCTGGCTGGCAGCGGTCATCGGCACCGGGCCCATCGCCGACTTCGCGGTGGAGCGCATCGGCACCGGCCAGATGAGCGAGTGCTACCGGGTCCGGCTCAGCTATGCCGCGGCCGGGGGCGGACCCGAGTCGGTGGTGCTGAAGGTCGCGGCCACCGATCCGGTGAGCCGCCAAACCGGGCTGGCGCTGGGGCTTTACGAGCGGGAGGTGCGTTTCTACGGCGACATCGCGCCGCGTCTGGGCGGGCCCATCGCGCCCTGCTACCACGCGGCGGTCGACACCTCCACGGGTGTTTTCGATCTGCTGCTGGGTGACGCGGGGCCGGCCGTCGTCGGTGACGAAATCGCCGGAGCCACAGTCGAACAGGCCCGCCTCGGCGCCGTCGAGCTGGGACGCCTGCACGGCCCGCTGCTCGGCGACGTTTCGCTGGCCGAGGCGCCGTGGCTCAACCGCGACGCGCCGCTGAACCAGGCCATGATCACCCCGCTGTACGCGGGTTTCGTCGACCGCTACGGCGACCAGATCGCACCGGAGCACCGCGTGGTGTGCGAACGCCTGGTGGCCGCGTTCGACGGCTACCTTGCCCAGGAAGCGGAGGCGTCCGAGCGGGGCCGCGTGCAGGGCCTGGTGCATGGCGACTATCGCCTGGACAACATGCTGTTCGGTACCGAGGGCGCCGAGCGCGCGCTGACGGTGGTCGATTGGCAAACCGTGTCGTGGGGTCCGGCGCTGACCGATCTGGCCTACTTCCTCGGTTGCGCGTTGTCCACCGAGGATCGCCGCCAGCACTACGACGCGCTGCTGCGCGCCTATCACGAGGCGCTGGGACCTGCGGCACCACTGACTCTGGCCGACGTCGCCGACGGTGTGCGCAGGCAGAGCTTTTTCGGGGTGATGATGGCGATCGTCTCCTCGATGCTGGTCGAGCGCACCGACC
>NZ_LZMG01000332.1:0-7729 GCF_001673615.1 Mycobacterium sp. 1245499.0 | reverse complement strand
GGCCAAGACCGGGATGGCGACCGTCGACGCGGCGAGCACGACGAAGATCGCGGCCGCAATCACCTGGGCGCCGGCGCTCAGGGTGCTGTTGCCGACGGCCAGGCCGGCGGCCGCGCACAGGATCAGCACCTCGGGCCGTACCGGCACCAGCACCGCGCCCATCACCCCGGCGCGCGCCGGCGACAGGGTGGAGAACGACCGCATCCAGCGCGGCATGCTGCGCTGCCGATGCCGGGTGAACCAGTGATAGGCGGCCAGCGCGAGGAGCGCCACGCCGAAGGCCAGCCGCACCCAGGCCGCCCATTTCGGCGGAGTCGCGTGGAAGCCACTGAGCAACTCCGACCCGCTGACGAAGGCGGCGGTGAGGGCGACCAGGCCCAGCAGCCAGCCGCCCAGAAAGGAGAGACTGGCCGGGCGCGGCCGGGGCGCGTGCAGCACCAGCACCGCGGGAATGACCGTGATCGGCGACAGGGCGATGACGGCCGCCAACGCCACGAGTTTGCTCAGGACCGAGGCCCAACTTGCGTCCACGGGCAGCAATCATCGCATTGGCGTGGCGCTCATGCGGTCATCACCGCGGCCGTCAGCCTTTGCGGCGCAGCGTCCAGGCGGGCACCCAGTGCGTCACCGTTCGGCGCTTGGCCCCGTAGGCGACGGGATAGGTCACCAGCCCCCACCAGTCGCCCTGCTCGCACAGGCCCCAGCAACTCAGCCACCCCTCGACGACCTTGTGCAGCTGCAGCCCGTTGGGCTGATACCGGCCCGAGCGGTGCGGCTCGCGCGGGAAAAGCACCGTCAGGTCGACCAGCACCGCGACCGCCGGACGGACCACCCGAAACGGGCTGCGGACCGGTTGGCCGTTGTACCCGATCGACGCGAGCGGACCCATCGATCGATCATACGTTCGAAGAGCGGCTCGTTGAGCCCCCAGGTTCGCCCGGTTCGCTTCTGGCAACATAGCGGTGTGTTCAGCCAAACCGCGACGTCCCGGGCGGTTCGGTGAGCATCGAAACCACCGAAGAATCACCGAGCCGCCGCGGCCTGCTGAAGGGTCGCCGCCCGGCGGCCGCGGCGGCGCTGGATCCGCTGCTCGTCGCCGTGCTGGCCGTCGCGGTCGGCCTGGCCGGCGCCGCCCGGCCCTCATTCTGGTACGACGAGGCCGCCACCATTTCGGCCGCCTACAGCCGGTCACTGATCCAGATGTGGCACATGCTGGGCAACGTCGACGCCGTCCACGGTTCGTACTACCTGCTGATGCACGGGTGGTTCCAGGTCTTCCCGCCCACCGAGTTCTGGTCGCGCGCCCCCAGCGCCCTGGCCGTGGGGGCGGCGGCCGCCGGCGTCGTCGTGCTGGGCAAGCAGTTCTCGTCCCGTACCGTCGCGGTGGCCTCCGGGTTGTTCTGCGCGATCCTGCCCCGGACCACGTGGGCGGCCATCGAGGCGCGCCCGTACGCAATGTCGATGATGGCCGCCGTGTGGCTCACCGTCCTGCTGGTCTACGCTGCGCGCCGCGACACCGGTTGGCTGTGGCTGGCCTATGCCGTCGCGCTGGCCTGCTCGGTCGTGCTCGACGCGTACCTTGCCCTGCTGCTGGCGGCGTATGCCGTGTTCATCGGCGTCTTCCACCGCGCCCGAACGTCCTTGGCGGGCTTCGCGATTGCCTCGGTGCTCGCAGTAGCCGCGCTGCTGCCGTTCCTGATGACGGTCGCCGGGCAGGCACACCAGATCAGTTGGGTCGCACCCATCGGCCACCGCACCATCGAAGACGTGGTGATGCAACAGTATTTCGAACGATGCCCGCCGTTCGCCGTGCTGTCGGCGTTGCTGATCGGCGCGGCAATCGTGTTGTGGCTCAGTGGGTCCGCGCGTCTGGCGGATTCGCAGCGCCGGCTGCTGGTGCTGACGACGGGGTGGCTCGCGGCACCGACGGCCGCGATCGTGACGTATTCGGCGCTGGTTCATCCGATATACACCCCGCGCTACCTGTGCTTCACCGCGCCCGCGCTGGCGCTGATCCTGGGCGTCTGCGCCGGCGCGGTGGCCGCCAAACCGTGGCTGACGGCGGCGCTCGTCGGTCTTTTCGCCGTGGCCGCCGCGCCCAATTATGTTCGGGTGCAACGTAACCCGTATGCCAAATACGGTATGGACTACAGCCAGGTCGCCGACCTGATCACCGCGAAGGCCGCACCGGGCGATTGCCTACTGGTCAACGACACGGTGACGTTCATGCCGGCTCCGATGCGGCCGCTGCTGGCGGCGCGCCCGGCTGCCTATCGCAAGCTGATCGACCTCACGCTGTGGCAGCGGGCGACCGACCGCAACGACGTGTTCGACACCAACCTGATCCCCGAGGTGGTGGCCGGACCGTTGAGCCAGTGCGGCGTCGTCTGGATCATCACGCAGGCCGACCCGTCGCAGCCGTCGCACGAACAGGGTCCGGCGCTGCCGCCGGGCCCGGTCTATTGGGCGAGCACCGCCTTCGCGGTGCCGCACGACCTGGGCTTCCGCCTGGTGGAGCGCTGGGCTTTGAACCTGGACCAGGTGCTCAAAGCCCAGCGCTAGTCACCAGATGTGGATCCAGTCGACGAGCATGTCCGCCGGGTAGGTGGCCGCCGCGGGATCGCCGGCACCGACCCCGCCGACCGCCAGGGTGAACATGGGCGTCATCCAGTAACCGGGATTGTTGAACGGCCACCGGAAGTCGTCCGGGGCGCCGCCGTGGACGTGGATGGGTTTGTTCGGCACGCTGAAGTACTGCGCCCCGTCGCGGGCGAACTGGAATCCGTCCTCGCCCCAGTGCATTCGCCAGGTGTGCCAGTTGCCGTCGACCATGCCGGGGATGGACTTGCCCTCCCACGTCTTGCCGTTCGACGCGGCGTGCACCGTGGTGCCCGGCGGCCACGAGCCGTTGCCGTACCACTCGAAAAGGTCGACCTCGCCGTCCGGCAGCGGGTCCTCGTTCACACCCCAGAACGCCGACCACAGGCCCGGTTCCAGACAGTTCAGTTTGATCCGCGCTTCCCAGGTCTGGTTGATCATGCTGCGGAAGTTGCCGCGCAGTTTGGCGCCGTAGTAGGTGTCACCTTCCTGGGTGGCGCGCAGCACGAGATTGGAGTTGCCGTCCTGGAACACGTTTCGGCGGTCGTCGCGGTAGATCCCGGCGACCGGCGGGAACACGTCGTCCTGCCAGGTCTGGATGGTCCACTTGCCCGGATCGGGAGCCGAACCCGCCGGGCCGTCGAACTCGTCGGCGAAGATGTAGCCGCCGCCGCCCGCCGCCGGTGCGGCCGGCACCGAAGGGCCCGATGGGGCGGCCCAGGCACCCGGCAAGCGCATCGCAGCCCCGATCATGCCGAGGCCCGACATCAACATCATGCTGCGACGATCCATCTAAACCACCAATCGTTAAAGCCGGCTCGTCAAGCTCGGCGCGATCTCCCCAGGCAACTCTCGCAAACGGTGTTATGAAACCACGCGGTGGGGTGGCCCGCATGCTGCCGTCGCGATCCGCGCGCGACGTTCCCGATCACGACCCGCGCGCCGGTCCGTCGCCGCGATCCCCCTGGCATAAACAAGGGACGATAGCAGCAGTGACGCCCGCTTCCAGGGATTTCACCCCCCAGCCATCAACTTAGTTGACATCGCTGCGGCCGCTGGTATCAAGGAGATTGATGGTTCGAGAAAGGAAAGCAACCATGTCTCATGGATTCTTCGGCGGTTTCGGTGGGCCCGGTTTCGGTGGGCCCGGTTTCGGTGGTCCGGGCTTTGGCGCGCCGGGCTTCGGTGGGCCGGGCTTCGGTGGTCCCGGGTTCGGCGGTCCGGGTGCCGGTGGGCCCGGCTTCGCGCCGTTCGGCAAGAAGGGTCGGCACGGTCTCAAGCGCGCCGCGTTCGTCACCGCGGCGTTGCTGCTGGACGGCCCGGCCGACGCCGCACAGGTGGTGCAACGGGTATCCGACGCGACCGGCGGTGCGTTCACCCCTCCCCAGGACATCGCCGAGCTTGCGATCGGGGTCCTCGCCGGTCGCGGCGTCGTCACCGTCGACGGCGGTGTAGCGACGCTGACCGAGCTCGGCCGAAACCTGTTGGCCTGGCGCGGGGTCAGCAGCGAGACCGCGCACGCCTTCTTGGGCGGGGCGGCCAAGTTCGGTGACGTGGTGAAGATCCGCAAGGAGCTCTTCGAGATCGCCGGCCTGGCCCGCACCATCGCCTGGACGGGCACCGACGAGCAGAAGCAGCAGCTCGCCGAGACCCGCACCAAGGTGCTCGAGGCGTTGACCGACGCGCGCAAGGCGCTGCACCGCGTGCTCGGCGAGGACTAGCGCGGCGGCGCCGGCTAGCGGGACGTGGGTTCGCTGAGCCTGACCAGGGTCTTGCCGACGTTGACGCCGGTGAACAGGCCGTTGAGGGCATCGACGCACGACTCGATGCCCTCAAAGATGGTCTGCCGGTGGTGAAGTCGGCCCTCGGCCTCCCACTGGCGTAGCGCGGCGAACGCCTCGTCGAAGCGGCCCCACTGATCGAGCGCGTTGAACCCCTGCATCAACGCGGTCTTGGACAACAGGTTCACGTAGTTGGCCGGCCCGGGGTGGTCTCCGGTCAGGTAGCTGGAGATGACGCCGCACAGGACGACGCGCGCGTGCGAGGCCAGCCTGCCCAGCACGGCGTTGAGGATGGGCCCGCCCACATTGTCGAAGTAGACGTCGACGCGTTGCGGGCAATGCTTTTTCAGCGCCGCCGCGACGTCGTCGTTCTTGTAGTCGATGCACGCGTCGAAGCCGAAATCCTCCACCACCGCCCGGCATTTCTCCGGACCGCCGGCGATCCCCACCACCCGGGCGCCGGCGATCTTGGCGATCTGCCCGGCGACCGATCCGGTGGCACCCGCGGCCGCCGACACCACCACCGTTTCCCCGGGCTGCGGCCGGCCGATGTCGGTCATGCCGAAATAGGCGGTGGCGCCGGTCGGCCCGTAGACCGACATGATCGCCAGCTGGTCGTCCTCCCCGGGGATCGGCGTGCTGAACAGGTCGTCGCGGATGAGCGCGTATTCCTGGAAACCGGTCAGGGTGGTGACGACGTCACCGACGGCGTAGGCGTCGCACCGCGAGGCGACCACCTCGCCGATCCCGGCCGCCCGGATGACCTCGCCCAACTGCACCGGCGGAAGGTAGCTGGGCTGGTCGTCGAGCCAGGTGCGCGCGGCGGCGTCGATGCCGACGTACGTGGTGCGCAACAGCGCCTCGCCGTCGGCGGGCTCGGGCGCCGGCGTGGTGACCAGTTCCGTGTCCTCCGGCTGGACCAGCCCGGACGGGCGACGACGAAGCAGGACCTGGCGATTCGGCACATCGGGCACGGTCGTAAAAACTACCGAACCGGCCGTAAACGCAGAAGCGAATGGCATATTCATTCCATGCCAGCAAACGAAGACCCGGAAGACCGGATCCGGGAACTCGAGCGCCCGCTCGCCGAGGCGGCGCGGGCGTCCGAGCAGGGCAGCGCGCAGCCCGCCGGCCAAAACTATCCCCCCGGCCCGGCGAGCGCCCCGCCACCGCCGCCCACCCCGTGGACATCCGGCGGGCCCACATTCGGCCCGCGCCAGCAACGCCCTTCCGGCAACCGCGCGTGGTGGATCGTCGGCACGCTGGTCGCCATCGGTGTGCTGGCCCTCGCCGGCGGCATCGCGGCCTTTGCCGCACACCAGCTTTCCGGGGTCAAGTCGATCATCGCCACGCCGCCGACCATCTCCAAAACGTTTAGCCCGCCGAGCATTTCGACGACCCCCGGTCCGTCGACGTCCCACCGCAAGCCGGCCTCGCCGTCGACCTCACCCGCCGCTCCGCCGGGCACCGAGCTCAGCGTCTCCGGCGTCAACGAGAACCGGACCATCGCCTGCAACGACAACATCGTCAGCGTCAGTGGGGTTTCCAACACGGTCACGATCACCGGGCATTGCACCAGCCTGTCGGTGTCCGGTGTGCAGAATGAGATCACCGTGGAGACCGTCGACAGCATCGAGGCCTCCGGCTTCAACAACAAGGTCACCTACCGCTCGGGCGCACCGAAGATCAGCAACTCCGGCGGCTCGAACGTGGTGCAGCAGGGCTAAGCCGAAACCTCTTGTTACGCAGGCTCTTCGGCGTCGTCGTCCAGGACGCTGACCGCGATGCCGTAGGGCAGGAACCGCACCTTGCGTTTGGGGTCGACGTTGTTCTTGTTCGCCCGCAGCGCGTCGAGTTCGGTCGCATAGACCTGTTCGACGCGTGCGCCGCCGCTTTCGTCGACGGTGTAGATGGCCCACACGCCCTCACCGGCTTCGCCGGCGGTTTCCGGGGCGCTGCGCGGGCGCCGCGTCAGGTCGTCGAAGACGGCGGACCAGCCCGTCCGGGCGCCGGGGGCGGCCACGAACCTACTGACCCGCTCGAACACGTCACGCAGGCCTTCGCTGCCTTCCCGAATCATTCGATCGAATTCGTCGGGGTCGAATCCGAATCCACTGTGCTCGCCCACACGACCTCCTTGGCGCTCGTGCCGTAACTGCCAGTGTGCGCTCAGTCCAGACCGTTTGCCACGCGCTACGGGGCCGGTGGCGCCGGCGGGGGCGGCGGGGTGATCGGAATCGGCACCGTGACGAACGGGAAGTGCAGATACATCGTCACCGGCGGCTGCTGGGGCAGCTGCGGTGCGGCGGGCGCGGGCGCCGGGGGCGGCGCCGCCGGCGGAGGCGCTGCCGGTGCCGCGGCCGGCGGGGGCGCCGGGCGCTCGACGGGCGGTGGTGTGTACTGCGGCGCGGGCCGGGCCGGGGCGCGCCGGACCGGTGCCGCGGGCGGCACCGTGACCGGTTCCTGCGGCGCGGGCTGCTGCACCGGCGACGGCGCCGGGGCGGCCACCTCCGACGGGCTGGGTGCGGGTGCGGGTGCGGGCGGCGGTGGCGCCGGGCTCGGGACGGGCAGCTGCGCTTGCGGGGGGTTGCTCGGTGGGGCCGCCGGTAGCTGCACTCCGGGCGTGGCGACGCCGACGCCGGAATTGTGGCGCACGTTCGATCCCGGGCGATCCGACGCCAGAGTCACCAGCACCACCCCGCCGATCACGGCGACGATGCCGGCCAGGGCGCTGCCGGCCAGCAGCATGGACAAGGGCCGGCGGCGCGGTGGGTCCTCGTCGTCGTCGGCGACGGCGCTGTAGGCCCGCACGTCGGTGTCGACGTCGGCGTGGCCCCAGACGTCCAGGTACGACGGGCCGAGGCCGGGTGGATTCATTTCGCCGGTGCCCGGATCCAGCGCGTAGGCCAGGGCGGCCGTCGACGACGCGAACAGCGGCGCGTTCGCCGAGGCCAGGGCCGCGCCGCGGGCCAGCGCCATGTCCGGCTCCTCGGGGCCGGTGACCGGAAGCGGGGTGGCCGCCTCGAGCGTGGACTTCAGCGCCACGATGTCGGTTCCGCAGCCGATCACGAACACACCGTCGGCGCGCGACCCGCGGGCGTCCAGACCGGAGACCATCGACGCCAGCTCGACGGCCAGGCCGCCCGCGCGAGCGTCGCCGATCTGGCGCCGGTGCAGATCGACGATGGAGCCGTCGGATACGCGCTCGGCTACGAGCGCCTCGCGATGCTGTTCGTCGAGCCGGCGAACGCGACGCTGGCGGTGGTCGACGTCTCCGACGGCTCCATCGTCGATCTGGACCAGCGCCAGATCGGCGACGCTCGCGCGGGCGGCCTGGCCGTCGAGCTGGC
>NZ_LZMG01000331.1:0-16940 GCF_001673615.1 Mycobacterium sp. 1245499.0 | reverse complement strand
GCGCAGGCAAAACTGATCGACGCGACGGCGATCGACGCCGCGGACGACAGCTATGACCTGGTGGTGTTCGCGATGGCGTTTCACCACCTGCCGCCGGCAGTGGCTTGTCGTGCCATCGCCGAGGCCACCCGGGTAGGCAAGCGGTTCTTGGTCATCGACCTCAAGAGGCGAAGTCCGTTGGCCACGTTGCTGTTTCCGGTGGTGACGCTGCCGGTGAACCTGGTGCTGTTGCCGTGGTCGTGGATACACCCGTGCCTGCACGACGGGTTCATCAGCGCGTTGCGGGCCTACAGCACGTCGGCGCTCGAGACCCTCGGCCACAGCGCCGGCCCCGACATCGGGATGCAGGTGTTGGCTTCACCGCGGCGACGCGGGATGCCGTCGAACGCCGTCGTGTTCTCGCGTCCGGAGGGACCCGCCGACCATGAGTGACGGACCCGATCTCGTCGCCATCACCGACCCCGGCGACCGTGTCCGGGCGCTGCGCCGGGTGCTCGATACGGTGACCGATGGGCTGCACCCCGTGCTGAACCTGTCCCGTCCGTACGTCGACGGGCTGGAGAATCTGCCGCCCGACGGGCGATTCCTGTTGGTGGGCAACCACACTCAGCTCGGCTCCGAGGTCTTTCTGATTGCGGATGCGGTGCGGCGCAGCATCGGAACGCGGGTACGGCCACTGGCCGACCGGAATTTCGGTCGGCTACGCGGACTGCCCGCCGATCTGATGGCGGCGTTCGGCGGCGTGATCGGCGCACCCGAGAATGCGCGTGAACTGATGCGCCACGACGAAACCATCCTGGTGTTCCCCGGCGGCGGAGGCGAGATCGCGAAATTCAAAGGCGAGGAGTACACGCTGCGCTGGCAAGGGCGCTCGGGCTTCGCCCGCCTTTCGGTCGAAAATGGCTACCCGATCGTGCCGGTCGGCCTGGTCGGGGGCGACGACGTGTATCGCAGTTGGACCACCCGCGACAGCGCATACGCGAAAGTCAGTGCGGCCCTGAGCCGGCGACTGAATGGCCGGCCGGACATGGCGATGCCGTTGCTGCGGGGGATCGGGCCGACGCTCATTCCGCGCCCGCAGCGGATGTATCTGCGGTTCGGCCCTGCGATCGACACCACGACGCCGCTCGGCGTCGGAAACGAACAGTGGGTGGACATCGTCAGGGAGCGGACCCGGCTGCAGTTGGAAGACATCCTGGCCGACCTGCTCCGGCTGCGCGGGCACGACCCCTACCGCGGGCTGAACCCGCTGGCCTGGCGCAGCGCCACGCGGGCCTGATGGCGAAACACCCCGAGAGAGGTGCGCCCTCAACAGGTCGGGGTGGCAGCATCACGTAGGTGACCAACACACCGGACGCCGCAGCGCAGCGCCTGCGCACCCTGGTCCTGTTGCGCCGCGTTCGGGACCGCATCGACCGGGACTACCGGCAGCCGTTGGACGTCGAAGCGCTCGCGCGCGGGGTGCACATGTCCGCCGGCCACCTCAGCCGCGAATTCCGGCGTGCCTACGGCGAATCGCCGTATTCGTATTTGATGACGCGTCGCATTGAGCGGGCGATGGCGCTGCTGCGCCGGGGCGACCTGAGCGTGACCAAGGTCTGCTTCGCGGTCGGCTGCTCGTCGCTGGGCACCTTCAGCACCCGATTCACCGAATTGGTCGGTGTGCCGCCCAGCACCTACCGCCGCCAGGCTGCTGACGCGCTGGCGGGCATGCCGCCATGCGTGGTCAAACAGGTGACCAGACCGATCAGGAATCGAGAAGCAGCTGCCATCGGACCGCACCTAACCTGACCGCATGGACATCACCATTCACTCGAGTTTCCTTCCCCACACGGACCCGGAATCATCGCTCGCCTTCTATCGCGACGTCCTCGGCTTTGAAGTTCGTCTGGACGTCGGGAAGGGCACGATGCGCTGGATCACGGTGGGTCCGCCAAACCAGCCGGACACGTCCATCGTCTTGAACCCGCCGGCCGCCAATCCGGGCATCACCGACGAGGAGCGCCGCACCATCGCCGAGATGATGGCCAAGGGCAGCTACGCCACGCTGCTGCTGGCCACCAAGGATCTCGACGGCACCTTCGAACGGCTGCAGGCCGGCGACGTCGACATCGTCCAAGAACCCACCGACCAGCCGTATGGGCTTCGCGACTGCGCCGTCCGCGATCCCGCCGGAAACCTCATCCGCATCCAGGAATCGCGCTGAGCCCATCCGCGTGCGGATGCTTGACCAGCCGTGTGCACAATGCTAAGCAAGTGCTCAGCACTGAGCGCACGGGGCGCCGGGGCGCCACGACTGGCAAGACGAAAGGGATCAGATGACGGTGCAGGCGGTATTGGACGACATTCGCAAGCGCCCCGGAACGGGGGACGTCATCGCGGTCATCGATCCCGCGACCGAGGAGACGATCACCGAGTTCACCGACTGCGGGCAGGAAGCGGTCAATGACGCAGCGGCCAAAGCGAAGGCGACCTTCGAGTCCGGCGTCTGGGCGGAGCTGCCGGGCCGCGAGCGGGCCAAGATCTTGTGGCGGATCGGCGAACTGATCGACGAGCACGCCGAGGAGTTCGCCCAACTGGACTCGCTCAACACCGGCATGCCGTTGCTGCAGGCCCAATTGCAGATGTCGACCTGCTCGGAGTTCTTCCGCTACTACGCCGGTTGGTGTTCGAAGATCAACGGCGTCGCCTACGACGTGAAGACCGACGGCATCGCCACCGACAACTACGTCAACATGCACGCCTACACGCTGAAGGAGCCGTACAGCGTTGTGGGACTGATCTTTCCGTGGAACGGCCCCATCTTCAACGCCAGCGCGAAGCTGGCACCGGCCCTGGCGGCGGGCGGCAGCCTGCTCGTCAAGCCGGCCGAGGAGACCCCGCTGTCGGCGCTGCTGCTGGACCGGCTCATCCACGAGGCCGGGGTGCCCGAGGGGGTGGTCAACCTGCTGACCGGATACGGCCACACCGCCGGCGCCGCGATCACCGCGCACCCCGATGTCGAGAAGGTGGCCTTCACCGGCTCGACCGAAGTCGGCAAGGAGATCGTGCGGGCCTCCGCCGACAACCTGAAGAAGGTCACGCTCGAACTCGGCGGGAAGTCGCCGGTGCTGATCTTCGACGACGCGAACCTGGACAACGCCATCATGATGGCGTCGCTGGGCATCTTCGTGCACTCCGGTCAGGGCTGCGTATGCGGGTCGCGCATCTTCGCCCAGCGCGGCGTCTACGACCGGGTCGTGGAAGGCATTGCGATGATGGCGAATTCGTTCAAGTTGGGCGCCCCCAGCGAGGAGGGCTGCGTCAGCGGGCCGCTGATCAGCCAGAAGCAGCTGAACCGGGTCATGGGCTTCATCGACGAAGGCCGCAGCGACGGCGTCGAGGTGGTCACCGGCGGCCACCGGCTGGACCGCAAAGGCTACTTCGTCCACCCGACGGTGCTCACCAACGTCGACACCAGCATGCGGCTCTACCAGCAGGAGATCTTCGGTCCGGTGGTCACCATCCTGCCGTTCGACGACGAAGACGAGGCCGTGGCGCTGGCCAACGACACCACCTACGGCTTGGCAGCCACCGCCTGGACGGAGAACCTCGGTCGGGCCCACCGGATCATGCGCCGACTGCAGGCCGGCAGCGTGCAGGTCAACTGCCAGCTGGTGTTCGACCACGATGTCCCGTTCGGCGGGTACAAGCAGTCCGGCTGGGGTCATGAGTTCGGCAAAGAGGGCCTCGAGATCTACCTCAAGACGAAGTCGGTCTGGGCTCAGCTCTAAAGCTATTGCGCCACAACGGAAAGTCCCGGACCCGTACCAGGTCCGGGACTTCTCCGACGGCCGTCGGACGAGTCAAGATCCCTTGTTGTAGCGGGTGAGGAATCCGACGGAGGCCACCGCGGCGGCCGTGCCGATCACACCCCACAACACCACCTGGAAGGCCATCGCGCCGAAGAACCAGCCGAAAGTCATTCCGAGGTAGAGCATCCAGATCAGTCGGTAGACGCTCCAGAGCGCAAGCAGCCCGGTGCTGATCCCGATGTACAGGCTGCGCTGCCGATCGACGCGGTTGATCTGCTCTTGGATGCTGGTCGGCACGATGTTCATTTGCTGTCTTCCTTTCCTGGGTCGCCACCTCCTTTGGCGGCGTCATGGCAGCAAGTACAGCCCCGGCCCGCGGCTACCGATCCCAATCACGCGTCACCGCCCAAACCGGCCCGCCGAATCCACAGCGCGCCCTACCCTGCAGGAGGGGGCCTGACGAAGGGGTTGGCTCGATGAACGTGACGCGCTGTGTGGCCCGGATCTTCACCGTTGCCGCGCTCGCCCTGCCGACGCTGTCAACGGCGGCGGCCGGGCCCGCGGCGGCGGATCCGCCGCCCACCCAGTCGATCACGGTGATGGCCGTCGGGCCCAGCGGTGAAGCGATCAACGGCTACCACGTGGCGTCCGGGCCGGGCAACGTCGGGCAGGCGAGCGACTGCTCGGAACCGTCGCCGTCGGCGGTGGCCGACAACGTCTACTACTGTTCGCCGAGCGCGGCCGGAGCCGGCACATGCTGGCCCTCCACGCCGGGATCGCTTCTGTGCGTGGACAATCCGTGGGACATGCAAATGCACCGGGTCACCTTCGACGGTCACCTTCCGCCCGTGCACCCGACCGCCGACCCGGACCCGTTCGCGCTCACCCTCGACGACGGCACCCGCTGCCTGCTGCGCAACGGTTGCGCGTGGGGTGGGCGCGCCGATGGGTACGTCGGCGTCTACGGATGCGGCGGCGCCGGTAGTGACCTGGCCGTGCTGTGGCTGCCCAGTCAGGGTGCGGGATCCTGCATCGATCGCTCGTCGTCGGCGTGGACCGTCAAAGTCGGTCGCCTCGGCCCGCCCGACGCCGTTCTTCCACCGCCCGCCACCCGTGGGGTGACCGCCGCGTGGTTCGCGGGAGGCAGGGCCGGCCAATAGCGCGGCGCCGGTACTGCTATAACGCAACGTATGTCTGGTCCAGGGCACACGATCACCCATGTTTCCGATACCGCCCGGTGGACGGCGTTGCACCGGGCAACCGAAACGCTGCGCCCCGACGCGCTGTTCAGCGACCCGCTCGCCGAACGTCTCGCGGGAGAGCACGGCCGCGCGATCGTCGCGGGAGTTCCCTGGACGGACCGCAGCGGTTGGTGGCTGGTCGCACGGACCAAGCTCATCGACGACGCCATCGCAGCCGCACTCGCCCAGGGCTGTGACCGCGTCCTGAACCTGGCCGCCGGCCTGGACACGCGGCCCTATCGCTTGGAGCTCCCATCCGATCTGACCTGGATCGAGGCCGACCTACCCAAGCTGCTCGCCGAAAAGACGCAAATCCTCGCCGATCAGACACCGCGCTGCCGGCTGAACCGCGTCGCGGTCGACCTCGCCGACCCACACGCCCGGGACGCCTTCCTCGACGAGGCGCTGGCCGGCGCGACGAAGGCCTTCGTGCTGACCGAGGGGCTGTCGATGTACCTGGAGGCCTCCGACGTCGCCGCCCTTTCAGGTGCGATCAAGCGACCCGAGGTCACCTGGTGGATGATCGATTTCGCCTTTCCCGGTCTCAAAGAGCGGATCAACAAGAACGTCGCCGGGATTTCGGAAAACGCACCCTTCAAGTTCGCGCCCGAAAACGGGTTGGCCTTCTTCGAAGACCTCGGCTGGCGAGCCGTCGAAGCGGAATCGCTGCTGGTGGCCGCCAAACGGTTCGGCCGACTACCGATCTTCATGCGCCCGTTCGCCTGGCTGCGATCGGATTTGCGCCGTCCGGGTGGCAGGCCGACGACGGCGGTCGCGCTGCTGACGCACTGAGGGCGCGCCGCCCTACCAGACGCGAATCCAGTCGACGAGCATGTCGGCGGGGTAGCTGCCCGGGCCCGGGTCTTCCCCGCCCGATCCGGCCACCGCCAGGTTGAAGACCGGATAGACCGTGTAGCCCGCACCGTTGAACGGCCAGTCCGGCAGCGAACTCGCCGGCACGTCGAAGTAGGGCGCGGCGCCCTCGGTGTAGTCCTTCCAGAACCGGATGCCCGCCTCGTCCCACTGCGTGCGCCAGGTATGCCAGGCGCTGTCCACCGCGATGTTGTGCGTCTTCCATTCGCCGCCGTTGGCCTTGGCGTGCACGGTGGTGGCCGACGGCCACTTGCCGTTGCCGTACCACTCCATGACGTCGATCTCGCCCTGATCGTCGTTGCCGAGCCAGTACGCGGGCCAGGCGCCCGCGGTCAGGCAGTTCAACTTGATCCGGGCCTCCCAGGTGTGGCCGACGCCGCCGCGCCACAGGCTCTGCACCTTGCCGCTGAAGTAGGTGGGGCCGTCCTTGGCGGCGCGCAGCACCAGGTTGGAATTCCCGTCCACGAACACGTTGCGGCGATCGTCGCGGTACTGCCCGATGTGCTCGGGCAGCTCCCAATAGGTCGGGTCCTTGATCGTCTCGCGGGCTTTGGCCACCGCCCACTTCGACGCGTCGGGGGCCGACCCCGCCGGACCATCGAATTCGTCCGAGAAGATGTAGTTCCCGGATTGGCCGCTGGGCGCGGCGGGCGGCGGTATCCGGCCGGCAGGCTCGTCCTGTCTGGCAGGGGAGGCCCAGGCGTTCGAGGTGGGCAGCGCTGCTGCCAGCACCCCGATCCCGGTCGTCAAGATCATGCGGCGGCGATCAATCTCCGGCATAAGCAAGGGACCCTAGCAGCCCACCGGGCACGAGGTTGAAACGGAATTCTGTCGGTGCCCGTCGCTATGGTTCTGATCGCGGTCGGACCAGCGTGGCCGACAGCACGGCAGTGGCAACGGATTACGCGCGCAAATTCACGGCCAATTCTCACCTTGGCGGGTGGTTTGGTCTCAGGATTCGGCGGGCATTCTGGAATCACGATCCGATAACCACACTGTTGTAGCTTTTGCGGGTGGTACTGAGAGGAGTGACGATCGTGGCGAATACACCAGAAGGCACGGTTATTTTCCTTCAGTCCCATCCAGCATGGGCCGCCGCGCAGCGTCGCGAACGCGAACGCAATGCGGCAATGCGTCGTCATCCCTCATTTCGCGCGCGCCAGCGCGCCGCAGCGGGCAACCCGGTCGTTCCGCTGGTCCGCAACTTCAAGCTCTACTCGAGCGGCAACACCCCGGCCTGAATTCCGCCACGAATTGTGGTGGCCGCGTTTCTCATCTCTGAAAACGCGGTCCGTGGCAATTGACGCGCAGCCATCGAATTGCGCACGTCGCTTCGGTCGCAAAGTCTCAAGTCCAAGTCGAGAGATATCCGGACGCCACTACCGTGCGGTTCCGTAGGTCGGTGCGCATGCCGCCGGCATTTCTTAGGCATTTGAAGCCGGCCGCCCACCGGGACCGACCAGCAACGTCAACCGCTTTTCCCGGCTGACCCCCGGGCTGCGGCATCGGGCATTGCCACCCGCCGCGCTCAGGACCGAGATTGCATACAACCAGCGGCACACGGCGATGCCTTGCTGGCCATCGAACATTGACACCCGTCAAATCGGCCCTACTGTATACAAAATGGCCGTCTCGCTGGACGCGCTGTCGTCTGCCTCCGAACTCGACGACCTGCGTGACATGGTGCGCAAACTCGTGGCCAAGCGCCTTCCGCTGCACGAGACGCGGCACGTCGGTGCCGCGGCCGCACGCCGCGCGGGGTGGGCCGAGCTGGCCGAATTGGGGCTGCTCGGCATCGCGGTGCCGGAGCAGTACGGCGGCAGCGGCGCCGGGCTGTACGAACAGGCCGTCGTCTGCGAAGAACTCGCGCGGGAACTGGGCGCGGTGCCCTACCTGCCCACCGCCTGCCTGGCCGCCGAAGCGCTGCTGGCCTGCGGCGACGACGCCGTGTGCGCCGAACTGCTGCCCGGCCTGGTCGCCGGCGAGCTGACCGCCACCCTCGCCGACGGCACCGGCCACGCCGAGCGGCACGGGCCGAACTGGGTGGTGTCGGGCCAATTCCACCACGTCCCCGACGGCGCCGACGCCCAGATCGTCTTGGTCGCTGCGGACACCGGCGGGGGCACCACGCTGTACGCCGTCACCGGCTCCGACGGCGTGGACCGGGAGCGGTTGTCCACCCTGGACACCAGCCGCGGCCTCGCCAATCTCCGGCTGAGCGGCGCACCGGCTCGACAGGTCGGTGCCGTGGCGGCGGCCGAGGCGGTCCTGGCCCGGGTGCGGCTGCGCGCGACGGCGCTGCTGGCCGCCGAGCAGGCCGTGCTCGCCGAGCAGTGCGTCGCACTGACGAAGCAGTACCTGTTGGATCGGCGGCAGTTCGGCCGGCAGATCGGGGCGTTCCAAGCCCTCAAGCACCGCCTCGCGGACGCCGCGGTACGGGCCGAATTGTGCGCCGGCAGCGCCTGGTATGCCATCCGGCAGCTGGCCGGCGGCGCGGCCGACGCGGACTTCGCCGTCAGCGTCGCCGCGGCCGCGTGCGGGGAAGCCGCACTGCAGAACGCCGCCGAGATGATCCAGCTGCACGGCGGAATCGGCTACACCTGGGAGCACGTCGCACATCTGTACCTGCGCCGCGCCAAGGCCAACCAGTACCTGTTCGGGACGCCGTCGGCCCACCGCCACCGGCTCGGCACGGCCGTGGCCGAAAGCCGTTCGACCGCAACGGAAACCGTATCCGATCAGGCCCGGGTCGAATCGCCGGCGCTCGACGAGCTGCGCCGCTGGCTGGCCGACAACCTGACCGACGCGATCGTGCGCGATCACGCCCCGCCGCCGCCGGGCGAGAAATACTCTGCGGTGCAGCGAGATTGGTATCGCCGCCTCGGCGAGGCCGGCTGGGCCACACCAACCTGGCCGACCGAATACGGCGGCCGCGGTCTGGGTCGCGACGAAGGCGGTGCCGCGGTGGAGGAGTTGCGCCGCCGCGGTGTCGACCGGCCCGAGGAGGACTTCGTCGGCGTATGGCTGGCGGGTCCGACCATTCTGCAGTGGGGCACCGACGAGCAGCGAGACACCTACCTGCGGCCGCTGGCCCGCGGCGATCACCGCTGGTGTCAGCTGTTCAGCGAGCCCGGCGCCGGATCGGATCTGGCGTCGCTGTCCACCTCGGCCGTGCGTATCGATGACGACCGCTGGCTAATCAACGGCCAGAAGATCTGGAGTTCGTTCGCCGACACGGCCGATTTCGGGCTGTTGATGGCGCGCACCGATCCGACGTTGCCCAAACATGCCGGCATCACCTATTTCCTGCTCGACATGCGCACGCCCGGAGTGGACGTGCGGCCGCTTCGGCAGATGACCGGTGACGCCGAATTCAACGAGGTCTTCCTGACCGACGTCATAGTGCCGGACGCGGCCCGCCTGGGTCCGCTCAACGCCGGCTGGAAGGTGGGCATCAGCACCCTGATGCAGGAACGCAACAGCCTCACCGGGCCTCCCGTCGTCGGCCCCGGCGTGGCCGACCAGCTCATCGCGGAGGCGGTGCGCAGCGGCGCATGGCAACGGGCCGATGTGCGAGATCGCCTGCAGCACATGCTCGTCGACGAACGCGCACTGCAGAGCGCCGGCTTTCGGGCCAGCGTCGCCGCGGACCGCAACCCCGGGGCCATCGACTCCATCCGCAAACTCGTCAGCGCCGACCTGCACGAGCGCGCGGGGCGCATCCGCGTCGATCTGCTTCCCGAACTCACCATGGGCTGGCCCGTCGACACCGAAATGCCTTCGGGCACGCGGTCATTCTTGGAGATGAAGAAGTATTGCATCGCCGGGGGCACCTCCGAGATCCAGCGCAACATCATCGCCGAGCGCGTGCTCGGGCTGCCCCGCGAGGCCGACCCCGACCGTGACACACCCTTCAACCAGCGGACCAGCCGATAGAGGAGAGCGCACCGACCATGATGACCGGCGAGCAGTACAAGAACTCACTCCGCGACGGACGGCGGGTCTACCAGGACGGCAAGCTGGTCGCCGACATGGACACCGATCCGCTGCTGGCGCCGGCGCTCGACGCGGTGGCCGCCGGATACGACCAGTACTACCGGCCCGACGGCGACGCGGTGAACCCGTTGGTGGAGGCGCCGCGCAGCGTCGCGGAACTACGTGACCGGGTGCCGATCCTCACCAGCATGGACCTGCTGCTCAACGTCACCTACCAGTCGCTCATGACGCTCGTGGTGGCGGCGGCGCGGCTGGCCGACGCCCACCCCGAGTTCGTCGCCCGCATCAACTCCTATGTGGCACAAGCCCGCCGGGACGACATCCGAATCGCCGAATGCATCACCGACTCCAAGGGCGACCGATCCAAGGCGCCAGCCGCGCAGGACGATGCCGACCAGTACGTGCGCGTGGTGGCGCGCCGCGACGACGGCGTGGTGATCCGCGGCGCGAAACTTCACATCAGCGCGGCACCGTTCGCCCATCACCTGATGGTGATGCCGACCAAGTCGATGAAGCCGGGGGAGGAGGACTACGCGATCGCGTGCGCGGTACCGGTCAACGCCCCGGGGGTGCACGTCATCAGCCGCACCGTGCAAGCCCGCGGCGGGGACGAGCGCGACTACCCGGTGAGCGCGCGGCGCAGCATGCCGGACGGGTTCGTGATCTTCGACGACGTGTTCGTCCCGACCGAGCACGTGTTCCTCGATGGCGTTGCCGCACAGGCCGGCATCTTCGCGCACTCGCTGGGCCTGTGGGAGCGCCTCGGCGGCACCGCGGTGATGGTGGAACAGGCCGACGAGATGGTGGGCCTGGCGCAGTTGATGGCCGAAGCCAATGGGACCGCACGGGTGTCACACATCCGGGAGAAGATCGACGAGATGATGATCCATGCCACCAACTTGCGGGCCGGCATGGAGGCCGCGATCAGCAACGCCCACACCACGCCCGAGGGCTACTACTATCCCGACGACCTGTACACGAACGCGACCAAATACCTAGGCGCGGCGAACTTCAATTTGATGGTCCGGCATCTGCACGACATCGCCGGCGGCGGGGTGATCACCACACCGTCGATGGCGGACCTGGACAACCCGGACATCGGCCCCCAGTTGCGCAAATACCTGACCGGAGCGGCCGACGTGTCCGGCGACGCCCGCGCCAAGCTGTTCCACGCCATCCGCGACACCACCGCCGATTCCTACGGCGGCTGGCACCTGGTGACCAACGTGCAATCCGGCGGCGGACTGTTCGCACAGCGGCTCGTGACCCGCAAGCACTACGACATGGAACGCGCCAAGCGCCTGGCGCGGCACGCCGCCGCCCTGGACTGAGACCCCCATCCCGCCGTGCCGTTGATCGTCACGACGGCGGCGGCTTGCATGAACGTGAACGTAGACGTAGATTCAGGCCATGCGCTTTGGTGTCTTCATCGCGCCGTACCACATGGTCGGCGACAATCCGACGCTCGCATTCGAGCGCGACCTGCAGTTGGTCGAAGCAGTCGAGGAACTCGGCTACGAGGAGGCGTGGTTCGGCGAACACCACTCGGGCGGAACGGAAATCATCGGCGCGCCCGACCTGATGATCGCGACGGCCGCGGCCCGCACCAAGCGCATCCGGCTGGGCACCGGGGTGGCCTCATTGCCGTATCACCACCCGTTCATGTTCGCCGACCGCATGGTGCAACTCGACCACCTGACCCGCGGGCGCCTGATCGTCGGCGTCGGACCGGGCGCGCTGCCCGGCGACGCCTACATGATGGGCATCGAGACCACCCGTCAGCGCGACATGATGCTCGAATCCCTAGAGGCGGTGCTCGAACTGTGGCGCGACGAAGCCCCGGTCAACCGGGAGACCGACTGGTTCACGCTGCGTGACGCCCGGTTGCAGTTGCGCCCGTACAGCAAGCCCAACATCGAGGTCAGCGTGGCGGTGACGGCGTCGCCGTCGGGCCCGGTGGCCGCCGGCAAGTTCGGCATCGGACTGCTCTCGATCGCGGCCACCCAGAAGAAGGCCTTCGATGCGCTGGCCCGCAACTGGCGCACCGCAACCGAAACCGCCGCCGCGCACGGAACCACGGTGAGCCGTCAGGGCTGGCGGATGTGCGGGCCGATGCACATCGCCGAATCCGTGGAACAGGCCCGCAAGGATGTCGAGGTGGGTCTGGCGCAGTGGGTGGACTACTTCCAAAACGTCGGGGCCATACCGATTTTGGGCGATTTCGACCCCGGCGAAGACATCGTGTCTGCCGTCAATGAGACCGGCGTGGGCGTGATCGGCACTCCCGACATGGCGATCGAGCAGCTGCGCCGGCTGCAGCGGCAATCCGGCGGCTTCGGCACCTATCTGTTGATGGCCCACGAGTGGGCCAACCGCGAGGCCACGCTGCGCTCCTACGAGATGATCAGCCGCTACGTCATGCCGGTGTTTCAGGATTGCCTCGAGCCGCTGGAACGCAGCCGCGACTGGACGATCTTTCACCGGGAGACGTTGATGGGCAACATCACCAACGCGATCGTCGGTGCCACCCAGCAATTCCTGCAGGAGCGCGACGCCCGTCGCCGCGCCGAGGACGAAGCCCACACCAAAACCCTGCCCGCGGGCCGGTGACCGACTTCGGGGCGCTGCTGTTTCCCAATGTCTCCTGGGCCACGCTGGTGGACCGCTGCGAACGGGCCGAGGAGATGGGCTTTCGCAGCCTCTGGATCGACGATCACGGCGCCAATCCGCAAGCACCCAGGTCGAATTGGTTCGAAGCGTTCACCACGCTGGCCGGTCTGGCCAACTGCACCCGCCGGATCCTGCTCGGGCCGCTGGTGTCCAACGTCGTTCTGCGGCACCCGGTGATGCTGGCGCGCCAGGCCCTCACCGTCGAGAACATGTCGGGTGGGCGGTTGCAATTGGGCCTCGGCGCCGGCTATGCCCCCACCGACCACGAAATGGTCGGCAGCGTGGCCTGGCCGCGCGCGGAACGCGCGGAGAGATTCGCCGAAGCGGTCGAACTGATCGATGCGCTGCTGCGCGCCGAACCGGTCGACTTTTCCGGCGCCCACTACCGGGTGAGTGATTTCCGGTTGCGACCGCCGCCGCTGCAACGGCCCCGGCCCCCGATTTGTGTTGCCGCGCATGCCCGTTCGAGCCTGCAGCTGGTGGCCCGGTTCGGCGATATCTGGAGCTCGTTCGGCGGATGGGGGCTGTCGTCGCCGCGGCTGCTGGAGCTCACCGCGCGGCGATCGGCCACCCTCGACGAGTTCTGCACCGAATCCGGCCGCGACCCCGCGACCATCCGTCGCCAGATTCTGGCCGGCAGCCCGGCCACCACGGCCGACCCCATCTGGTCGTCGGTGCAGGCGTTCGACGAATGGGTGGCCGGGTGGCAGCAGGCGGGCATCGACGAGATCGTGCTGTACTTCCCGCCGGACCTGCTCTACGAGCCGGAACTGATCGACCCCGCCGTCACCGAACACCTGCGCGGCCTGCTGTTCGCTCGCCGGTCAGGTGATCAGGGCGCCACCGTCAACGGGCAGCACGGCACCACTGACGAATGAGGCCGCCGGACTGGCGAGGAACAGCACCGCGGCGGCGACCTCGTCGGGTTCACCCAACCGCGCCGCCGGTACCCGGGTGGCGACGAAGTCGTCGTTGAACCCGTCGGGGGTGAGTTCGGTCAGGCCGGTCGACAAGAATCCCGGCGCCACCGCATTGACCCGAATGCCCTTGCGGCCGGTCCACTGTCGGGCCAGGTCGCGGGTGAGTCCCAGCAGCCCCGCCTTGCTCGACACGTAGCCGGCCTGCGGCAGCGAAGTCGTGGTCAGCCCCAGGATGCTGCTGATCATCACCACGGCCGAACCGGGCCGCATCGATCGCCCGCACGCCTGACTCATCCAGTAGGCGCCCATCAGGTTGACCTCGACGGTGCGCCGGAACTGCGCCGGGTCCTCGCGCGTCGCCGGTGCGGCCGTGCCCACACCGGCGTTGTTGACCAGCACGTCCACGCCGCCGAACCGATCGATGATCAGATCCGTTGCCGCCGTGCACGATTCGTGATCGCTCACGTCCACCCGGAAGGCGGCGGCGTCGATGCCGTCGTCGCGCAGCTGGGCGCAGCGCGCTTCGAGCTCATCGAGGCGCCGGCTTGCCAACGCGATTCGCCCGCCCGCCGCCCCGAGCGCTCGCGCGATCGCCAGCCCCAATTCGGACGTCGCCCCGGTCACGACGGCGACGCGGCCGTCCAGCCGGAACCGGTCGCCGAGGCCGACGGTCATGAAGCGTGCGTTTCGGTCTCGCGACCCCGCTGCGACCTCAACGACAGCAGGGAATCGCGGCCCTGCAGGATGTGCTCGGCCATCAGCGCACCGGCGCGCAGCGGTTCCCCCGCCGCTATCGCGTCGCGCACCATGCGGTGGAACAGATTCGACCGCTCCCGTTCCTCCCGCGTCTGATGCCGAAACACCTGATACACCAGGGGGATATCGACGGCGTGCTCCAGCAGAGCGGATAGCCGCCGATGCTGGGCGCCCACCACGATGGCCTGATGAAAGGCGCTGTTGGCGGCGGTGATCCGGCGCAGCCCGGCGTCGGCCGAACCCTTCGATACCAGCTCGATGCCGTGGTCGAACTCGACGATCGCGGCGTCCAGTGCCGCGATGCCATCGTCGCGCATCCGGGTCGCGGCGCGTTCGGCGGCCAGCGACTCCAGGCGGGCGCGCAGTTCGTACTGGTCGCGGATGTCGGTCTCGGACATGGTGGCCACGATGGCGCCGCGGTTGCGCTCGATGGTGACCAGGCCGTCGGCGGCCAAGGCCCGCAACGCTTCTCGCACCGGGGTGCGGGACAGGTCGAACATCTGGCCGATGCGTTGTTCGACCAGGCGCGATCCCGGCTCGAACTCGCCCTCGGCGATGGCACGCCTGATCAGCCGGTACGCCAGCTGCGAGCGGCCGTCCATCTCGCTCACCTCAGTCACCCCCGGACGTCGCTGCGCCGATGTCGAGCACACCGCCGCCTTCCGGGTCGACGACCTCGACGGTCGAGTCGTCGACATCGTCGAATTCCAGCCGCAATGCCCGGGACATGATCGCGTGCATCACGTACATGGTGGTGGTGTAGGTGAATTCGAGGATCTCGGTGTCGCTGAAAACTTCCCGCAGCTGGGTCATCAGCCGCTCGGGCACCCGGCCGTGCTGTCCCGCAAGGCAATCCGTGTAGGCCAGCAGCAGCCGCTCGGCCGGGTCAAAACAGTCCGCCGTCTGCCAGGACGGGATCGCCTCGATCTTCTCCTCGGACAACCCCGCCGACCGGCACGCCTTGCAGTGTTGGGAGAAGACGAACTGGCTGCCGACCACCCAGCCCGCCCGGATCTGGCCCAGCTCGCGGTGATCGGCGCGGATGGACACCTCTTCGCGGTAGAGGCGAAAGCCGCGCACGGCGTGGCGCAGCGCGGCGGGGGACTGCGCCATCACCGTCCACCAGTTGCCCGGAGTGCCGCCCACCGTGCCGGGCTCGGCCACCGGGTCACGGTCGCCGAACATGAAGTCATACATCTTCAACGTGAATTCGTCGGTGACTTCATCGCGCGGAATCGGCTTCAGACGCGGCATCGCGTCTCCTCTCGGCTGACGGCACGGACCAAGCATTACTGCAGATTGCATTCAATCCTAGGCCCAGGCGCCGCGTCAACGCAGTTCGTCGCCGCACAGAGGGTGCGATTGCGTACAGTCTGGAGATCAGGGCCGCAGGCTGGACAGCACCATGGCCGCAAAGGCGTCGCCGATCTCGGTCAGCGAGTTGCGCCCGCCGGGGACATACCAACGGTGGATCCAGTTGTGCATGCCCAGGATGCCGAGCATGGCCAGCCGCGGATCCAGATCCGAGCGGAACACGCCCCCGGCCACACCCTCTTCGATGATCGCCAGCAGCGTCTTGCCGTAGGCGTCGGCGTTGGCGACGATGCCCTGTGCCTCCGGAATCGTTGCGATGTGCTGACTCTCGCCGAACAGCAGGAAGAGCTCGGGATAGGTGGCCAGGTCGCTGATGTAGGAGTCCAGCGCGCGACGCAGCTTCTGCTCGGGTGGCGCATCCGATTCGAGCGCGTCGCGGCAGTGCCGGGTCATCTCGTAGGCCGGCTGCTCGATGAGCGCGACCAGCAATTCCTCTTTGGTGCCCACGTAGTAGTACAGCGAGGCGCGGTTGATGCCCACCTCGACCGCGACGTCCTCCAGCCGGGCGCGGGCGAACCCCTCTCGGCGAAACACCTCCGCGGCGCCCTTGAGGATGGTCTGCCAGCGCTCGTTGGACGCGCGGCGGTCAGCCGTGCGCCGCTCGTGGCGGCGCCGCGCGTTGTCGCTCTGCTGGCGTGCGGCGGGAATCGTCGGCCTCCTGGTGTGCGGGTGTCGCGTTGTCAAAATACGCCATCCGGGGGACTGACCTGAGGATTAACGCGCTTGTCAACGTGAACGTTGACGTTGACAATTTCCAGGGAGGGTCCTAGCGTCCCTATTGATGCAAGCCTCACGCGCGGCCCAACTTCGCCATCGCGGCGCGGAAGTCGTCATGCTCCATGGCGGCCGCCTCGAGCGCGAGGGAGAACGGCAGGACCGCGCCCGAGGCCATCGCGAGGAGCCGATTCACCGCGGCCTTGGTGCCCTGCACCGCCTGGGGGGCCAGCGTGGCGAGTCGTTGCGCCATCGCCAGCGCCGACGGCACCACATCGGCCGGCGGGACGACGCGGGTGACCAGCCCGAGGCGTTCGGCCTCCGCCGCGGTGAGGACCTCGCCGGTCATCAGCAAGTATTTGGCGCGGTTGAGCCCGACCAGCAGCGGCCAGATCACCGCGGCCCCGTTGCCCGCCGGCAGCGCGGCGTGCACATGCAGGTCACCGAGTTTCGCCCGCTCCGAGACGTAGGAGACGTCGGCCAGGGTGGCCAGCACCGCGCCCAGCCCGATGGCGTGGCCGTTGACGGCGGCGACGAGTCCAGCGATCGGCAGTACGCGTCCAGTTCGGGACGGACCCCGATCGAGGAGGCGCGCCACATCG
>NZ_LZMG01000330.1:0-712 GCF_001673615.1 Mycobacterium sp. 1245499.0 | reverse complement strand
CGCGCCGACCAGCGGATCGTCGCGGTGCGCATCGCCGGAGAAGAATCGCTGCGACAGCTGCGCCAGCCGGCGACCGCTACGTCGAGGACATGATCGCGCGCGTCGGCGACCGGCTGCTGCCCGGGTTACCGTGCGACGCAACAGTTTTGGGTGTCATCACGCCCGCCGACTGGGCCCGCCAGGGCATGGCGGCCGGCAGTCCGTTCGCGCTGGCCCACACGTTCGGCCAGACCGGACCGTTTCGGCCGGGCAACCTGGTGCGCGGCATCGACAACGCGGTGCTCGCCGGGTCCTCCACGGTGCCCGGCGTCGGCGTTCCGACCACGCTGATTTCCGGGCGGCTCGCCGCCGACCGCATCACCGGGGTCGCCGCGCGGTCGGCCGCGCACGTCGACATGAAAGCCGGTTCGGCATGATGCGCGGCGAGCTGACGGCGGCCGGGATCGACGACCCGTGGTTGCGCGACGGGTATCGCCGGTGCCGGGAACTCAACGCCGCGCATGGCCGCACCTTCTTTCTCGCGACCCGGTTGCTCGCGCCCGACCAGCGGCCACCCGTTCATGCGCTGTACGGTTTCGCCCGGTACGCCGACGACATCCTCGACGATCTCGACCCGGCGGTCGGCGCCGACGTCCGCGGTCGCCGGCTGGCGCAGCTGTCGCAGCGATTCTTCTCCGGCGATGCGCACCGCGACGATCCGCTGGTCGCCGCC
>NZ_LZMG01000329.1:0-1506 GCF_001673615.1 Mycobacterium sp. 1245499.0 | reverse complement strand
CTCTGGCGCGACTCCGGTCTCAAGCCCCAAGACATCCAGACCGCCTTCATCTACGACCATTTCACGCCGTTTGTGTTCGCCCAGCTCGAGGAGCTCGGGTTCTGCGGGCGCGGCGAGGCCAAGGATTTCGCGACGGTCGAGCGGCTGTCGCTGGGCGGAGAATTCCCGATCAACACCAACGGCGGCCTGCTCGGCGAGGCGTATATCCACGGCATGAACGGCATCACCGAGGGGGTGCGTCAGGTGCGCGGCACGTCGTACAACCAGGTCGACAACGTCGAACACGTGCTGGTCACGTCCGGAACCGGGGTGCCGACCAGCGGCCTGATCCTCGCACCGGCCGGCTGAGGGGATCGCCATGCCCAGGCTCGCGATCCTGACCGCCCACGGCGGGCCGATCGAGCTGGCCGAATTCCCGTTGTCCACACCTGCGCCGGGCACCGCGGCGCTGCGGCTGCGGATGGCCGGCATCTGCGGATCCGACCTACACATCTTTCGCGGCGAGCTGCCGCTGCCCTGCCCCTTCGCCATGGGCCACGAAATGGTCGGCGAGATCGCCGAACTCGGCGAGGGCCTGACCACCGACGCGACCGGTAAGCCGCTCGCCGTCGGCGATCGTGTGGTGGCGCCGTACTTTTGGTTCTGCGGCAGCTGTCACGCGTGCGCGCGCGGACGCTCGTATGCCTGCCAGAACCTGATGGCCGGCGAGTACCGCACCCATGAGCAGGTACCGCACTTCGTCGCCGCCTACGGCGAGTACTACTACACCAGCCGCCGGCAGCCGCTGTACAAGGTTCCCGCCGACCTGCCCGACGAGGCGGTAGCGCCGTTGAATTGCGCTCTGGCGCAGGTGCTTTTCGCGCTGCGCGAGGTTCGGCTCGGGGATACCGTAGTCATTCAGGGCGCCGGCGGGCTGGGCATCAACGCCGCGGCCGTCGCCCGGACGGCGGGCGCGGCGTCGGTCATCGTCATCGACAAGATCGCCGAACGGCTCGACGTCGCCGCCGACTTCGGCGCCACCGTGTGCATCGACGCCAGCGCACTCTCGGCGGCCGAGGTCACCGAGCGGGTGCACAAACACACCGACGGCATCGGGGCGGACTGGGTGCTCGAGGTCGTCGGTGTGCCGGGCGTTATCCCGGAGGGAATCGGGTTCCTCAACAACGGCGGCACGCTGCTCGAGGTCGGCAACGTCGGGATGGGACGCACCTTCGAGCTCGACCCCAGCGCGTTGGTCTACGGCAACAAGTCCGTGCGCGGCGTGATGCTCTATGACCCCGTCACCCTGGCCACCGGGCTGTCGTTCCTGCAGCACACCAGTTTTCCGTTCGAGCGGCTGATGCCCGAGCCGTTTCATCTGGCCGACGTCAACGCGGCGTTCGCCTCGGCCGATGCCGGGCTGGTGCCCCGGGGGGCGTTGATCCCGTGACGGCGCAGGCGGTCGCTGGCGAACCCGCGTACCACATGGGCGCGAACGAATTCCGCCGCCACGTCGGGATCATCCAT
>NZ_LZMG01000328.1:0-24275 GCF_001673615.1 Mycobacterium sp. 1245499.0 | reverse complement strand
GCGGCGACTTGGCGAACATGTTGTGGCGCAGGATGATTGACAATGCCGAGGAATACATGGCAGAGGGCGTGCGCGCCGGGACGATCAAACCCAGCCGCGACCCCAAGGGGCGGGCCAGGTATTTGGCCATCACCGGCGGCGGCGGCTTCCTCCTCTACATCCAAATGCATGAAACACCAACGGATTTGCGGGCAGTGCTGCGCGACTACTCGCGCGACATGATTCTGCCCGCGCTCGAGGTCTACACCGAGGGCCTGCTGACCGACCGGACCATGTACGACGCATTCCTGGCCGCCGAAGATCAAGGAGGATCTGATGCCGACTGAAAACGCCGACGGATTCGCACCCATCGAGATCCGTGGTCTCACAAAGAATTTCGGTGCGGTTCGGGCGCTGGACGGCCTGGACCTCACGGTGCGGGAGGGAGAGGTCCACGGGTTCCTCGGGCCCAACGGCGCCGGGAAGTCCACGACCATCCGCATCCTGTTGGGCCTGGCGAAAGCCGACGGCGGCAGTGTGCGGCTGCTCGGCGGCGACCCGTGGACGCAGGCCGTCGCCCTGCATCGCCACATCGCTTACGTGCCAGGCGATGTGACGTTGTGGCCGTCGCTGACCGGCGGTGAGACCATCGACCTGCTGGCCCGGATGCGGGGTGGCATCGACAAGAAGCGCCGCGCCGAGTTGATCGAGCGCTTCGACCTGGACCCGCACAAGAAGGCGCGCACCTACTCCAAGGGCAATCGCCAGAAGGTCTCGCTGATTTCGGCCTTCTCGTCCCATGCCAGGCTGCTACTCCTCGACGAGCCGAGCAGCGGCCTGGACCCGTTGATGGAGAACGTGTTTCAGCAATGCGTGGCCCAGGCCCGCGACCGGGGCACGACGGTGTTGTTGTCCAGCCACATCCTGGCCGAAACGGAAGCGTTGTGCGAACGGGTGACGATCATCCGGGCCGGCAAGACCGTCGAAAGCGGTTCGCTGAGCTCGATGCGGCACCTGAGCCGCACCTCGATCAAGGCCGAGATGACCGGCGACCCGGGCGATCTCAGGCGGATCAAAGGCGTTGAGGACATCAGCGTCGAAGGCAATACGCTGCGCGCCCAGGTCGACAGCGAAAGCCTCGGTGAGCTCATCCGCGTGCTCGGCGACGCCGGGGTGCGCAGTCTTGTCAGCCAGCCGCCGACCCTCGAGGAGCTTTTCCTGCGCCATTACGACACGTCGGGCGGCGACGGTCGGCACGGACGCGATGCGGCAAAGGTTTCGCTGTCATGAGCACGTCAACGCTGGACCGGCCGTTGGCATCACGCGCGCCACGTGGTGGTTCACCCTTCTCCGGAACGCTCTCGATGCTGCGCCTCTACGTGCGCCGCGACCGGATCTCGATGCCGCTGTGGGTGTTGCTGCTGTCGGTGCCCCTGGCCACCGTGTACGTCGGCAGCATCGAGAAGGTCTACCCCACCGCGTCGGATCGCGCCGGGTTCGCGGCCGCCATCATGGCCAGCCCGGCCCAGCGCGCCCTGTACGGCCAGGTCTACAACGCCAGCCTTGGCGCGGTAGGCATTTGGAAGGCCGGGATGTTCCACGTGCTGATCGCGGTGGCGGTCATCCTCACGGTGATCCGGCACACGCGCGCCGACGAGGAGAACGGGCGGACCGAGCTGGTGGACTCGACCGCGATCGGCCGCTACGCCGCCCTGAGCGCGGCGCTGCTGCTGTCGTTCGGAGCGTCGGTTGCCACCGGGGCGATCGGTGCGGCCGGGCTGTTGAGCACCGATGTCCCGGCCGCCGGGTCGCTGGCCTTCGGGGCGGCGCTGGCCTGCTCCGGCCTGGTGTTCACCGCCGTTGCGGCGGTGGCCGCGCAGCTTTCGCCGAGCGCCCGGTTCGCCCGCGGCGCCGCGTTCGCCGTGCTGGGTACCGCGTTCACCCTGCGTGCCGTGGGCGACGCCGGTGACGGCACGCTGTCGTGGCTGTCCCCGCTGGGGTGGTCGCTGCTGGTCAAGCCGTATGCCGGTGATCGGTGGTGGGTGCTGCTGCTGCACCTGGTGACGACGGCCGCGCTGACCCTCCTGGCGTATCGGCTGCTGGCCGGCCGTGACGTCGGCGCCGGGCTCATCGCGGAGCGCCCGGGTCCCGCCGAGGCCGGACCGACGCTGGGCGATGCGTTCGGGCTCACGTGGCGGCTGGACCGCGCCGCGCTGCTGTTATGGACCGTGGGCCTGTGTCTGTACGGCCTGCTGATCGGCAGCGTGGTGCACGGCATCGGCGACGAGCTGGGCGACAGTGGCGAAGCGCGCGACATCGTGGCACGAATGGGCGGCACCAGCGCGCTCGAGGAGGCGTTCATCGCCGTCGCGTTCGCCATGATGGGCATGGTGGCCGCCGCGTTCGCCGTTTCGCTGACGTTGCGGTTACACCAGGAAGAGTCGAGTCAGCGAGCCGAAACGGTGCTTGCCGGTGCCGTCTCGCGAACCCGTTGGCTGGCAAGCCATTTGGTGACGGCGCTCGCCGGATCCGCGGTGGCGATGCTGGCCAGCGGGCTCACCGCGGGCGTCGTCTACGGCGTCGCGGCGGGCGATGTCGCCGGCAAGCTGCCGATGGTCGTTGCCAGCGCCGCCGTCCAACTGCCCGCGGTGTGGCTGTTGTCGGCCGTGACGGCCTTCCTGTTCGGCGTCGCGCCGCGACTGACGCCGGCGGCCTGGGGTGTGCTGGTCGGCTTCGTCGCCCTGTATCTGATCGGGTCGCTGGCCGGGCTCTCGCAATGGTTGCTCGACGCCGAACCGTTCGCACACATCTCGCGGATCGGCTCAGATTTCACCGTCGTACCCCTGTTATGGCTACTCGCCATCGACGTAGGGTTGATGATTCTGGGTGCCACGGCTTTTCGGCGCCGCGATCTACGCTGCTAGGAGCGCGATGAAGACCGGAATCCGGGTAACGGCGACCTCCCTCTGGGGCATCCTCTCGTGGATCCTGATCCTGCTGCTGCCGGCGGGCACGCTGCACTATTGGCAGGCCTGGCTTTTCATCGCGGTGTTCACGGTGGCCACCATCGTCCCCACCGTTTACCTGGGCCGGACCAATCCGGCGGCCCTGCAGCGCCGCATGCGCGCGGGCCCGCGGGCCGAGCCCCGCAAGGCGCAGAAGTTCATCATCACCGGCTCGTTCGCGGGCCTGTTCGCGACCATGGTGTTCAGCGCGCTCGATCATCGGTTCGGCTGGTCGTCGGTGCCGCCCTGGCTGTCGGTGCTCGGCGACGTGCTGGTGGCGACGGGGCTCGGCATCGCCATGCTGGTGATCGTCCAGAACAGTTATGCCGCCGCCACGGTCACTGTGGAAACGGGCCAGACGGTGGTCTCCCACGGCCTCTACAGATTCGTGCGGCACCCGATGTACGTCGGAAATGTGATCATGATGATCGGGATCCCCTTAGCGCTCGGCTCCTACTGGGGACTGCTCTTCGTCATCCCCGGCACCCTGGTGCTCACGCTGCGCATCTTCGACGAAGAAAAGTTGCTGAACCGCGAACTGCCCGGCTACCCCGAATACGCCGAGCGGGTCCGGTACCGGCTGGTGCCCCACCTCTGGTAGCTCCCCGGGCCGGCCGTTTAGGGTAGTAAGCCGAACGGCCGCCGGCCCGCACCCGTTGGCGCGCAATGTATCCGGGCGGCGCCGGCACGCTGACGCCCCGGAGCCGTCATCAGATCCCGGCCGCGTGGGCTTCGAAACGCGTTGCGGCACGGCATCTTTCATCTGGACCCTTTTCCAGGACACCGAGCTGACCGGCCCGATGGTGACCCGGCTGGGGTCGAACTCAGCGGCTGTGCCGACGCCAACCTTTTCGTGGGATTGGCAAAGTGGCGATGCGGCGTTCGTCGGATTCGAAGGGTCCTATGGCTATCCCGGAGATACCGGGCTAGATCCAGACGCCCTTGCCCACCGCGACCACGCCGCCGGCGCTGATCGCGAAGCGCTCCCGGTCCTTTTCCAGGTCGACGCCCACCATCTCGCCCGGCCCGACGACGACGTTCTTGTCCAGGATCGCGTGGCGCACCACCGCGCCGCGGCCGACCCGGGCGCCGGGCATGATCACGCTGCCCTCCACGATCGCGCCGTCGTCGACCACCACGTTGGACGACAGCACCGAGTTGCGCACCGAGGCCGCCGAGATGATGCTGCCCGCACCCACCACCGACTCCTGCGCCGAACCGCCGTTGACGAACTTGGCCGGCGCCAGGTTCTCCGACTCGCCCCGGATCGGCCAGCGCTTGTTGTACAGGTTGAACACCGGGTGCACCGACACCAGGTCCATGTGCGCATCGTAGAAGGCGTCCAGCGTTCCGACGTCACGCCAGTAGGCCCGGTCTCGATCGGTGGCCCCGGGCACCTCGTTGTCGTTGAAGTCGTAGACGGCGGCCATCCCGTCGGCGACCAGACGCGGGATGATGTCGCCGCCCATGTCGTGATCGGAGTGGTCGTCGTCGGCGTCGGCGCGGATCGCGTCGATGAGCACCTTGGTGGTGAAGATGTAGTTGCCCATCGACACGAACGTCTGCTCGGGGTCGTCCGGGGTTCCCGGCGGATCCAACGGCTTCTCCACGAAGTTACGAATGCGGCCCGACTCGTCGGAGTCGATGCAGCCGAACGCGGTGGCTTCGCCGCGCGGCACCCGGATGCCGGCGACCGTCGCGCCGGCGCCGCTGTCGATGTGGAACCGGACCATCTGCTCGGGGTCCATCCGGTACACGTGGTCGGCGCCGAAAACGACTATGTAGTCGGGGTCTTCGTCATAGATCAGATTGAGTGACTGGTAAATCGCGTCGGCCGAGCCGGTGTACCAGCGGGGGCCGAGGCGCTGCTGGGCGGGCACCGGCGTGATGTACTCACCGGCCAGGCCGGACAGCCGCCAGTTCTGCGAGATGTGACGGTCCAGTGAATGCGACTTGTACTGGGTGAGAACGCAGATGCGCAGATACCGGGCGTTGACGAGATTGGACAGGACGAAGTCGATCAGCCGATAGGCGCCCCCGAAGGGAACGGCGGGCTTGGCGCGGTCCGCGGTCAGCGGATACAGCCGCTTGCCCTCACCGCCGGCCAGGACGATGCCCAGCACGTGTGGCGCTTCCCTCATGGTGTCAAACCTATCGGCCGTGGCCAAGGGCTGCCAGAGGGCACGGTCGATTGGCGGAGTTCTGTGCGGCTGTCCGTCAAGGTATTTGGCCGCGCACACGCCGAAGACCGCCCGGACGTTGTGGCCAACCCGACTCGCGGCCGCCCTCGCTCGCGAACTACCGTGCGGGTATGCGGGTGGCGATGATGACGCGGGAGTACCCACCGGAGGTCTACGGGGGCGCGGGGGTACACGTCACCGAACTCGTCGCCCAGCTGCGCCGGCTGTGCCCGGTCGACGTGCACTGCATGGGCACGCCTCGCCCGGGCGCGTACGTGCACCAGCCCGACCCCCGGCTGCAGGGCGCCAACGCGGCGATGTCGATCCTGTCGTCCGATTTGATGATGGCCAACGCGGCATCGGAAGCCAGCGTGGTGCATTCGCACACCTGGTACACCGGCATGGCCGGGCATCTGGCCGCGCTGCTGTACGGGGTCCCGCACGTCCTGACCGCGCATTCGCTCGAGCCGCTGCGCCCGTGGAAGGCCGAGCAACTCGGTGGCGCCTACCGGATCTCGAGCTGGGTCGAGCAGACCGCGGTGCTGGCCGCCGATGCCGTCATCGCGGTCAGCACCGCGATGCGCGAGGACGTGCTGCGCGTCTATCCCGCACTGGATCCCAGCGCCGTGCACGTCATCCGCAACGGCGTCGACACCGACGTCTGGTATCCGGCCGGGCCGGTGCAAACCGGATCGATGCTCGCCGAACTGGGCGTCGACCCGGCCCGGCCCATCGTGGTGTTCGTGGGCCGGATCACCCGGCAGAAGGGACTGGCGCACCTGGTGGCGGCCGCCCACCGGTTCAGCCCGGAGGCGCAGGTGGTGTTGTGCGCCGGCGCCCCCGATACCCCGGAGATCGCCGAGGAGATTCGTGACGCCGTGGCCGGCCTGGCCAGCAACCGCACCGGGGTGTTCTGGATCCGCGAGATGCTACCCATCGGTGAGCTACGCGAAATCTTGTCGGCGGCATCGGTTTTCGTGTGCCCGTCGGTGTACGAGCCGTTGGGGATCGTGAATCTGGAGGCGATGGCCTGCTCGACCGCGGTGGTGGCCTCCGACGTCGGCGGAATCCCGGAGGTGGTCGCCGACGGGATCACCGGGACGCTGGTGCATTACGACCCCGACGACGCTCGGGGCTATCAGGCCGGACTGGCCGCAGCGGTCAACGAGCTGATCGCCGACCGCGAAAAAGCGCAGCGCTATGGCAAGGCAGGACGCCAGCGCTGCGTCGAGGAGTTCTCCTGGGCCCACGTCGCCGAGCAGACCCTGGAGATCTATCGGAAGGTGTGTGCGTAGCGCCGCCGACATCCGTTCGGCGGCAAGCTCTAGCTGGAGCTCGTGACGCCCTTGAGCTCGTCACCGAGGGCAGCGGCTTCGTCCGGCGTCAGTTCGACGACCAGTCGACCGCCTCCCTCAAGTGGTACCCGCATCACGATGCCGCGCCCCTCCTTTGTTGCTTCCAGAGGACCGTCTCCGGTCCGGGGCTTCATCGCCGCCATCGAGTACTCCCTCCAGATTCGAGCTGGCCCGCCCGTGCGGACCTGGTCGGCGCCGAGCAAGCCCCGCCAGCGAACTTCAAGCCATGCCCGGCATCGAACTGCCTTATCACCCCCCCATTGTTCCCTATCCAGGTCACCACTTGTACAAAGACCCGCATCTGTGTGCTCAGCGGGCTGTTGCGGGCACCCAGCAACCGCGGATATGGTCATCGACCATCCCGGTCGCCTGCATCAGCGCATAGGCGGTGGTCGGGCCGACGAAACGGAACCCGCGCCGCTTGAGTTCCCGCGCCATGGCCTTCGATTCGTCAGTGGCCGAGGGGATTTCGGACGGGTCGGCCGGCCGGTTTCGCGGCGACGGCGCGAAGGACCACAGCACGTCCGCCAGGTCCGCCGCGGTGCCCAGTTCGGCGGCGGCACGCGCGTTGGCGATGGTCGCCTCAATCTTGGCGCGGTTGCGCACGATTCCCTGATCCGCCAGCAGCCGCTGCACGTCGGCGTCGGTGTATGCGGCGACCTTGGAGATGTCGAACCGGTCGAACGCGCGCCGGAAATTCTCCCGTTTCCGCAGAATGATCAGCCAGGACAGGCCGCTTTGAAAGGCCTCCAGGCTCATCCGCTCGAACAACGCGATCCCGTCGCGTACCGGTTGGCCCCACTCGCGATCGTGGTAGTCGCGGTAGAGCTCGAAATCGGGTCCCGGCCGCACGGTCGCCCAACTGCAGCGAACCAGCTCGTCTTCACTCACACTGAGTCCTGACGATCCTCGCCGTCGTCGGGTTCCCCGGATTGGTTTTCGGCGTCTTGCCCGGCGGCCGGCGCGGCGTGCACGGCGGCCAGCTGGCCGCGCAGCGCCTCGAGCTCCCGCGCGAGCCGGTCCAGCACCCAGTCCACTTCACTGGTCTTGTAGCCGCGCAGCACCTGGGTGAACTTGACCGCGTCGACGTCGGAGCCGGTCACCCCGAACGCGGGCAGCACGGTGGCCGTCGTCCCGCGCGGCAGGGGCGGCAGCTGCTCGCCGCGACCGAACAACAGGCTGGCCGCGCCGAACAGGACGATCGCCACCAGCACCAGAACCACCAGGTACAGCAACACCAACGCCACGGGATCGATACTGCCCTATGCCACCGACACGGCGGCGGTCAGCGTGACCCCGCGCGGGCCTACCGGGGCCTGATCGCCTGCATCGGGGGCCGGTCCGCCAGCGACACCGGCGAGGTGCGCTGGGTGTAGCCGTGTCCCTCGGGGCCGTCGGCGACGAACTGGGTCAGCCCGACGCCGGAGTCCGGGATACCGCAGCGCGAGAGCAGGGTGGCGATGATCTGGCGGCTCATCACGCCCAACTCGGCCAGGGGCCGGTTGCGATGCGCCCGCACCCCCAGATTGACCTGGGCGATCGCCTCCAGACCCAGCCGGTCGAAGGTGTCCACCAGCAGGCCGATCTCCACGCCGTAGCCCGGCGCGAACGGCACCGACGTCAGCAGTTCCCGGGTGGCCGCGTACTCCCCGCCGAGCGGCTGCAGGATGGACCCCAACTCGGGCCGCAGCGCCGAGAGCAACGGCCGGGCCACCAGCTCGGTGACCCGCCCACCGCCGGTGGCGCTGACGTCGCCGCCGACGTCGCCCACGTCGCTGAGCTCGCTGCCCCGCAGCGGCCGGCGGTAGAAGCTCTTGACCAGGTGAACGCCGTCGCCGGTGAGCAGCGGGCCGACCAGCCACGGCACGAACATCGGGTGCGGGTTGATCAGGTCGGAGTCGACGAACACCACGATGTCGCCGCTGGTGGCCGCCAGCGAGCGCCACAGCGCCTCGCCCTTTCCGGGGCGTATCGGCACCTCGGGCAGGGCCTGCTCGCGGCTGACGACGCGCGCGCCGGCGGCGACGGCCCGGATCTCGGTGTCGTCGGTGGAGCCGGAGTCCAGCACGATCAGCTCGTCGACCAGCCCTCCAGAATCCCGGAGCAGCGGCGAGATGCTCTCGATCACCGACGCGATGGTCTCTTCCTCGTCGAGGGCCGGCAGCACCACCGAGATGGTCCGCCCGGCCTTCGCGGCCTCCAGTTCGGCGATGGTCCAGCTCGGGCGGTTGCGCCTGTCGTTGGCCAACCACACATCGCCGGGCCGGGCGGCGAGCACCCTGTCGTTGGCCAGATCGCCGGCGAACAGGTCCGATGCCGTCATGCCAGCCCCCTCACCGTGCGCGTCGGGGGGCGCGTGCCCTGGATCGAGGCCACCATTTCCAGCACCCGGCGGGTGGCCGCGACCTCGTGGACGCGAAACATCCGCGCACCGGCCGCGGCCGCGAGCGCGGTGGCCGCCAACGTCCCCTCGAGCCGCTCGGTCAATTCCACACCCAGAGTCTCCCCGACGAAGTCCTTGTTGCTCAAAGCCATCAGCACGGGCCACCCGGTATTAACGAGATCGCCCACGTGACGCAACAGCAGCAGCCCGTGAAACGTGTTCTTGCCGAAGTCGTGGGTCGGGTCGATCAGCACCCGGTCGCGGGCCACGCCGCACGCCACCGCCCGCTCGGCGGCGGCGGTGACCTGGGCGATGACGTCGTCGACCACGCCGCGGGTGGTGGTCCCGTAGTTCACCCGGAACGGGCGGGTGCGCGGCAGCGCGTTGCCGGTGTGCGAACACACCAGGCCGGCACCGAACTCCGCGGCCACCTCCGGCAGCGCGGGGTCGATGCCGCCCCAGGTGTCGTTGATCAGGTCCGCACCGGCCGCACAGGCCACCTTGGCCACCTCGGCGCGCCAGGTGTCGGCGCTGATCAGCTGGTCCGGATAGGCGTCGCGTAGCCACTCGATGAACGGCACCAGCCGGGCGATCTCTGTGTCGGCGTCGACCTCTTGACCGGGGCCGGCCTTGACGCCGCCGACGTCGATGACATCGGCCCCCTCGGCGACGGCCCGGTGCACCGCCGCCCTGGCGGCCTCGTCGCTGAACGTCGCCCCCCGGTCATAGAACGAGTCCGGGGTGCGGTTGACGATCGCCATGATCAGCGCGCGATCGCCGGCGACCGGGCGGCCGCACAGAGTCGATCGGCCGGCTGACGCCGGCGGTGTCGGTTGCACACGTACATGGTGCCCGGTCGCCGCCGTGCGTGCGGCCCGGGGACCGCCGACGGCTTACGGGCGCTTGCCCTCGGCCACCTCGTCCGGGTACCCGTCGTAGAACGGCACGTAGCCCTCGTCGCGCCCGGCCAGCACATAGAGCGGGTCCTTGACGTCGGGCCCGTAGGCCTGTTCGCGCAGCTCCACCTTGCGGCTCTTGAAGGTCGTGGTCTGCTCGATCGACTCCACCACCCGCACGAACAGCGGCAGCGCATAGGCCGGCAGCTGCTCGTAGACGGCGCGGGCCAGCGACTTCCCGTCGAACTCGGCGCCGCCGCGCAGCTTGACCGCGGCCATCCCGGCGCGACCGCCGGTGCGCGGCACCTCGACGCCGAACACCGTGCAGTCCTCGACGGAGTCGTCGGACGCCAGCGCCGCCTCGACCTGCGTGGTGGCCACGTTCTCGCCCTTCCAGCGGAAGGTGTCGCCGAGCCGGTCGACGAACGCGGCGTGCCCCAGACCCTGCGGGCTCATCACGTCGCCCGTGTTGAACCAGCAATCACCCTCGCGAAAAGCGTTGCGCACCAACTTCTTTTCGCTCGACTCGGGGTCGGTGTAGCCGTCGAAGGGCTGCAGCCGGTTGACCGGGCTGAGCAACAAACCGGGCTCTCCGGCCGGCACGCGACGCACCCGCCCGTTCTCGTCACGCAGCGGGGCGCCGGTGTCGGGGTCGTACTCGACGTAGGCCAGCGGCATGGGGAAGATGCCGGTGGAGCGGGGCACGTTGAAGACGTTGATGAACGCGGCGTTGCCCTCGCTGGAGGCGTAGAACTCGCACACCCTGGCGATGCCGAACCGCTTGGTGAACTCGTCCCAGATCTCGGGGCGCAGGCCGTTTCCGGCGATCACCCGCACCTTGTGCGAGCGGTCGGTGGGCTTGGCCGGCTGGTTGAGCAGGTACCGGCACACCTCGCCGATGTAGATGAACGCCGTGGCCTCGTTGGCGATCACTTCGTCCCAGAACTTCGACGCCGAGAACGACTTGCCCAGCGCCAGCGTCGCCCCCGAGTTGATGACCGACGACAGCGCCACCGTCAGCGCGTTGTTGTGGTACAGCGGCAGGCAGCAGTAGAGGGTGTCGGAGCTCTTCAGCCGCAACCCGATACCGCCGAACGCGGCGAGCGCCTTGAGCCACCGCAGGTGTGTCATGACACTGGCCTTGGGGAAACCCGTTGTGCCCGAGGTGAAGATGTAGAAGGCGGTGTCCCTGGCATGCACCGCCGACGCCGAGGCCGGGTTGGTGGCCGGGGCGCTCACCGCGAACCGCTCCAGGTCCTCGACGGTCAACGTCTCGGTGCTGCCCGCGCCGCCGCACTCGGCGACCGCGCTGACCAGGTCGGCCTCGGCGATGAGCACCTTGGCGTCCAGTAGGCCGAGGCTGTGCGCGAGCACCTCGCCGCGCTGGTGGTAGTTGAGCATCCCCGCAACCGCGCCGCATTTGACCGCGGCCAGCATGGCCAGCACGGTGTTGGGCGAGTTGCGCAGCATGATGGCGACGACGTCGCCTTGGCCGACACCCCGCGCGGCCAGCACGGCGGCATACCTGTTGGCGGCGGCGTTGGCGTCGCGGTAGGTCAGTTGCTGATCGCCCATGCGCAGGAAGATCCGGTCGCCGTAGCGGGCGGCCCGGTCGGCGAACACCGTGCCGATCGATTTCTTGGAGCCCGGCTGGGCCAGCAGCCCGGTCATCGCGCCGCGCACGATCACCGGCAGGTCGGCCAGCACGGCCGGCGCCCGCATTGCGACGTCGGTCAGTTTGACCGCCGTGCGCGCTCCCCCGTCACGATCGGACACGTGATCCCCTCGATTCATTTCCAAAGTCAAGCTCGGCGGACAGCCTAGTAGGGGTGGCAAACCGGGGGCGGCCTCAGCCGGGCGCGCACGCTTCCAGCGCCGCACTCACCTTGTCGACCAGCGTCAGTCGGTCCATCGCCGCCTGGGAGACGTAACCGCTGTCCAGCAACGCGCACAGCCAGGTCCACAGCCCCTCGTAGTGGCCGAAGGGATCCAGCAGCACGATGGGTTTGTCGTGCAGGCCGAGGAAGGCCGTCGTCCACGCGTCGAGCAACTCGTCGAGGGTGCCGATGCCGCCCGGCAGGACGACGAACGCGTCGGCACGGTCTTCCATGGTCTGCTTGCGCTCGTGCATGGTGTCGCTGACGATCAGCTGGTCGGCTTCGTCGTCGGCGATCTCGCGGCGCATCAGGATTTTAGGGATGACGCCGACGGTGCGGCCGCCGCGGGCGCGCGCCGCGGTCGCGACCGCACCCATCGCCGACACCCGGCCGCCGCCCCACACCAGCGTCCAGCCGCGCTCGGCGATCGCCTCGCCGAGTTCCGTAGCGACGCCGAGCAATTCGGGGTGTTGCGGGCCGGATGCGCAGTACACACACACCGACCACTCGCCTGATGAATCGCGCTCGCCGGGCATATCCGCTAAAGGTAGACCAACCGCCCGACACCCGTCATATCTGGGCCTTTCGCCCTGCCGCGCGGGTCGCACGCCATAAAATTCGGCGGTGCCGATTCGATGGAACGTCCCCCAACATGCGACGGCCTCGGAGCGGCTCGATGCGGCCTTGGCCGGCGGTGCCCGCGGAGCGGTGGTGGTGGGGCCCGACGGCGTCGGCAAATCCACCCTCGCCCGGGTGGCCGCCGAGCGTTTTGCCGAGCGCAATCCCAGCACGCTCATCCGCTGGGTCACCGGCACCCCCACCGAACGCGCGGTCCCGTTCGGGGCGTTCAGCCACCTGGTGGAGATCACCGACCTCGGCAAGCCCGCCGCGCTGCTGCGGGCCGCCCGGGCATCGCTGGGCGGTGACGACCTGCTGCTCGTCGTCGACGACGCCCAACACCTGGACGTGCTGTCGGCCACCCTCGTCTACCAGCTGGCGCGCGACGGCGCCGGACGGCTCATCGTCACCGCCCGCGCCGACTCCGCTCCCGAGGCGATCGCGGCGCTGTGGGGTGACGACCTGCTCACCCGGCTCGACATCGAGCCGCCGGGCGGGGCGAGCGCCCCGGCGCAGATCGATACCTTCCTCGCCGAGCTGCCCGCCGCGGCGCGGTCGGTGCTGGAGTACCTCGCCGTCGCCGAGCCGCTCTCGGTCACCAATCTGACCGAGCTCGCCGGTGACGGCGCGGTGGCCGACGCGGTGGCGTGGGGCGCGGCGGAGACCCGCGAGCGCGGCGGCTCCTCCGACGACCCGGTCGTCTACACCGCCCACCCGCTGTTCGCCGAGCGGACGCGGGCGCTGCTCGATCCCGACGACGCGCGACAGCGACGCACCGACGTGGTCGAGCTGCTGTCCCAGCGGCCGTCGGAGCACCTCAGCGACCGATTGCGGCTGGTGTCGCTGGCGCTGGACAGTGCCACTCCCCCGCGGGTCGCCGACGTCGCCGCCGCCGCACAGCAGGCGCTGCGGCTGGGCGACCTGGCGCTGGGCGAGCGACTGGCCCGGTCGGCCCTGCAGCGGTCCGGCGGGTTGGCGGCGCGGCTCGCGCTGGCCCACGCCCTGGCATGGCAGGGCCGTGGTCGCGAGGCCGATTCGGTGCTGGCCGACGTCGACTCCAGCGCACTGACCGAAGCGGCGCTGATGGATTGGGCGCTGCTGCGGGCGGCGAACCAGTTCTGGATGCTGAGCGAACCCGAGCGCGCCACCGCGTTCCTGCGGACGCTGCGCAATCGGGTCACCGATACCGGCCCGCGCACCACCCTGGACGCGCTCAGCGCGACGTTCGCGATGAACGCCGGCAATGTCGGTCACGCCGTGAAGGTGGCCGGCGACGTCCTCGCATCGCCGTCGGCCGATGACCAGGCGGTGGCCTGGGCGGCCAGCGCGGCCGCGTTGTGCGCGGCGCGTGAGGGCCGGTTCGACGACGTCGAGCCCCTGGCGCAGCGCGCGCTGGGCGCCGAACACCCTGGGCTGCTGCGCTTCACGATCGGGCTGGGACAGACCACCGCGCTGCTAATGGCCGGCCGGCCCGACCAGGCCCGCCGGCTCGCGCAGCAGTTCACCGACTTCGCCGAGCTGCAACAACCGGGCCGCGCGATCGGCGAGGTGCTGCTGGCGCATGTGCTGCTGGCCGGTGGCGAATTCGCCTCCGCGGCAGCGTTATTGACTCCGGCTGTCGCCACCCTGGAGCGCACCGGTTATTCGTGGGGGCCGTTTTCGCTGACGCTGCTGGCCACCGCGCTGGCCCAGCAGGGCGACACCGCCGCGGCGGCGAAAGCGTTGAGCAGGGCCGAATCCCGGCACGGCACCAAATCCGCGTTGTTCGCGCCCGAGCTCGGCGTGGCGCGGGCGTGGCGGCTGGCCCTGGTGCGGGACGCCCACGGCGCGGTGGCCGCCGCGCGCGACGCCGCCCGGATGGCCGAACGCGGTGGGCAGCGGGGGGTGGCGTTGCGGGTCTGGCACGAGGCCGTGCGGCTGGGCGACGTCCGGGCCGCCGACCCCCTGGGCCGGCTCTGCGGCGAGATCGACTGTGTCGCAGGCAGACTGGCACTGGCACACGCCCGCGCGCTGGCCGCCGGCGATGGCGGGGGGCTGCGGGCGGTGTCGGACGAGTTGACGTCGATCGGCATGCACGCGGCCGCCGCCGACGCCGCCGCGCAGGCGCAGCGATGCGGGGGCGGGAACGCCTAGCCGCTCAGGTAGGCGCGCAGCACGTCGACCGCGGCGGTGATGTCCGCGACCGCGACCCGCTCGTCACGCTTGTGCGCCAGGTTGGGATCGCCGGGCCCGAAGTTGACCGCCGGTATGCCCAGTGCGGCGAACCGCGCCACGTCGGTCCAGCCGTACTTGGCCCGGACGTTGCCGCCGGCCGCCTCGACCAACGCCTTGGCGGCGGGTTGGGACAGCCCGGGCAGCGCGCCGGCCGCCGCGTCGGTCTGTTCGATGTGCACGTCCAGCCCGGCGAGCACGTCGTGCACGTGTTGCAGTGCGTCGGGCAGCGACCGGTCCGGGGCGAACCGGAAATTGACGGTCACCGCGGCCGCGTCGGGGATGACGTTGCCCGCCACACCACCGTCGATGCGCACGGCCGACAGGCCCTCCCGGTAGACGCAGCCGTCGATGTCGACGCTGCGGGCCTGGTATGCGGCCAGCCGTTCCAGCACGGCGCCCAGCTTGTGAATCGCGTTGTATCCCAACCAGGATCGCGCCGAATGGGCGCGGGTTCCGGTGGCGCTGACCACCACGCGCAGGGTGCCCTGGCAGCCGGCTTCGATGTAACCGCCGGTGGGCTCGCCCAGGATGGCCACATCGGCGGACAGCCAATCCGGCAGCTCGCGTTCGATGCGGCCCAATCCGTTTGCGGCGGCCTCGATTTCCTCGCAGTCGTACATCACCAGGGTGAGATCGTGCACCGGGTCGGCCACGGTGGCGGCGAGATGCAGGAAGACCGCGTCGCCGGACTTCATGTCCGCCGTGCCGCAGCCGTACAGGTCGCCGCCCTCCCGGCGGCTGGGCAGGTTCGCGGCCACCGGCACGGTGTCGAGGTGTCCGGCCAGCAGTACCCGCGACGGCCGCTGATGGTGGGTGCGGGCCAGCACGGCGTTGCCGTTGCGGACGATCTCGAACCCGGCCGTCTGGGCTCGCAGCGCGGCCTCGACCTCGTCGGCCAGCCAGGCTTCGTCCCGCGATTCGCTGGGGATGTCGACCAGCGCCGCGGTCAGCGCGACCGGGTCTCCGCGTAAGTCCAGCACGGTCTAACGATAATCCGTCGCCGCTCATGGCGAACGGCGCCGAACACCGCGTGCGCTAGACGAGCAACCGCGTGGGCATCACCTTGGGTTTGACGCCGTAGCGCGGCCCCATCCCGTAACCGCCCCGCCCCGCCGAGGCGACGGCAGGCATGCCGGACGCCCACGCCGTGTGCGCCTCTTCGGCCGGTGCGGTCCAGCCCGTGCCCGCGACGGTCTCGGCCGGGATTCGTGGCGTGGCCGCCGACCACGCGGCGGGGGTCGACAATCCGCCGACCGGGGTCGCCGCGCCCATGCTGGCCAGCACCGGTGCGGCAGCCACGCCCGCGGCACCGGCCGGCGCCGCCGCGCTCACCAGGGCGCCGCTGCCGACCGCCCCGCCCACACTGCCGGCCACGCTGCCGGACGCCGCCGCGTCGAGGGTGTGGTTGTAGAGGATGTTGGACACGATGGTGTTGAACACGTTCCAGGACACCACGTCGAAACCCGCGTTGCCGACGTTGGACACGACCGGGTCGCCGAGCACGCTGTCCAGCGCGCTCCCGGCCGCGCCCGCGCCCGGCAATGCGGCCGGCGCGGCGAACGACTGCACCGCGTCGGGCACGTTGGAGACGACCCCGCGCAACCCGCTCGTCTGCGCGGCCGTGGCCGCGGTCTGCACGCCCAGGCCGCCCGGGCTGTTCGTGGGTGCCGGCTCGGTCAACGGGCTCAGCCGGGCCGCGGCGGCGGACGACGCGGCGTAGGCATACATCGCGGCGGCGTCCTGGGCCCACATCTCGCCGTACTGCGCCTCGGTGGCCGCGATGGCCGCGGTGTTCTGCCCCAGTACGTTGGTCGCGACCAGGGCCGCCAGCTGTGCCCGGTTGGCGGCGACCAGCGGCGGCGGCACGGTCATCGCGAACGCCGCCTCGTAGGCGGCCGCCGATGCCATGGCCTGGGCCGCGGCCTGCTGCAGCTGGCCGGCGGTGGTGTGCATCCACTGCACATACGGCTGGGCGGCGGTGACCATTGCGATCGACGACGGGCCCATCCACTCGTCGCCGGTGAGATTGGCGATCGCCGCCTGGCTGGCCGCGGCGGTCGTGCTCAGTTCGTCGGCGAGGCTGCTGAACGCCGCCGCGGCGGCCATCATCGGCCCGGCTCCAGCGCCGGTGTACATGCGCAGGGAGTTGACCTCTGGGGGGAGTGCCCCGAAATCGAAAGTCATTGCGGTGCTCCTGTTCTCAGTTAGGTGGGTGCTAGACGGTCGGCGTGGGCAGCACGGTGGGCTTGACGCCGTAGCGGGGGGCGCCCAGGCCGTAGCCCCCGCGCCCGGAGGTGGCCATCGACGGCACGCCGCCCGGAACGGTGGTCACTGACGTGCTCTGGGGCGCGGCGCTGGCCAAACCCGCGCCGGTCAGCGTCGCCGCGGTCGGATTGGCCACGGGGACACCGGTTGCCGCCCAACTGGGTGGCACCGATAAGGCGCCGATCGAGGGCCCTTGGCCGGCGCTCGCCAGCACCGGCGCCGCAGCCATGCCCGTGGGACCGGCGGGGGCGGGCGCGCTCGCCGCGGTTGCCGTGCCGACCTCGCCGGTCAAGTTCGGGATCCCGGACGCGCCGGGGACGGGCGCGAATTGTCCCTCGCCCAAGGTGATGAAGTCGGATGCGGCGGCGCCGACGTTTTGACCCCATTCGATCTCGGTGCCGAGGGCGGCGTCCCCGGGCGGCGGGTCGGCGGCCGCGGCGGCCGGTGCAAACTGCTGCAGCGCCGCGGCGCTGGTGCTGACCTGGTTGGCGGATTCCGTCGTCCCATAGGAGTCGGCGTTGTTGTCCAGGTTGTTGACCAGCGTCTGGTGAATCGCCCTGGCCTGGGCGCTGACTTGCTGGTACCAGGCGCCGTAGGCCGAGAATTGCGCGGCCTGCAACGCGGACACTTCGTCGGCGGCCGCGGGAGCGATGCTGGTGGTAGGCGCCGCAGCCGCGGCGTCCTGGGCGGCCATCGACGAGCCGAGCCCTTCGAGGGTGCTCGCCGCGGCGAGCAGCGCCTCGGGCCGTGTGGTGACAAAGGACATGTTTTTCTCCTCCGGCAATCAGGCGGCCGCTATGGACCGGCGACAACAAGCCCCGCGACAAGGCCGGGAAACGACCCGCGGACCCCGGAAGCTACGTACCCCAAACGGCGAAATTCACGCCGCTGACCTGCGGGGACCGGCGGGGCTGGGCGCCGCGACCGCCCGCGTTGCGCCGACGGTTACCAATTGCCTTGCCCGGGTGGGACTTTCAATACCGGAAGCCGTCGCGGCGGCGGGCGCCCCGCGGGGCGGGCGGATCGGGGCGCGGCCCACGAAGTAACCTGACCGCCGTGACAAGAGCAGCAGGCGCCGAAGGGATAGGCCTGGCAACGCTGGCCGCCGACGGATCGATCCTCGACACGTGGTTTCCCGCACCGGAACTGACCGATTCGGGCACCAGCGCGACGTCGCGGCTGGCGCTGTCCGACATTCCCCCGGAGCTGACCGCGCTGATCGGACGCGACGATGACCGCGGCACCGAGACCGTTGCCGTACGCACGGTCATCGGCTCGCTGGACGACGTGGCCGCCGACGCCTACGACGCCTACCTGCGATTGCATCTGCTCTCGCACCGGCTGGTGGCGCCGCACGGACTGAACGCCGGCGGCTTCTTCGGGGTATTGACCAATGTGGTGTGGACTAATCGCGGGCCGTGCGCCGTCGAGGGATTCGAGGCGGTCCGGGCCCGGCTACGCCGCCACGGACCGGTGACGGTCTACGGCGTCGACAAGTTCCCGCGGATGGTCGACTACGTGCTGCCGGCCGGGGTGCGCATCGCCGACGCCGACCGGGTGCGCCTCGGCGCCCATCTGGCGCCGGGCACCACGGTGATGCACGAGGGCTTCGTCAACTACAACGCCGGCACGCTGGGGGCCTCGATGGTGGAGGGACGCATCTCCGCGGGCGTGGTGGTGGGCGACGGCTCCGACATCGGGGGCGGGGCCTCGATCATGGGCACGCTCTCCGGCGGTGGCACCGAGGTGATTTCGATCGGCAAGCGATGCCTGCTGGGCGCCAACGCGGGCCTGGGCATCTCGCTGGGCGACGACTGCGTCGTCGAGGCGGGCCTGTATGTCACCGCGGGCACCAAAGTCGTTACGCCCGAAGGCAAAACAATGAAGGCCCTGGAGTTCTCCGGCGGCAACAACCTGTTGTTCCGCCGCAATTCGGTGAGCGGGGCGGTCGAAGTGGTGGCCCGCGGCGGCCAGGGCATCGCCCTCAACGAGGACTTGCACGCCAACTGACGCGCGGCCCCTACAGGTCGACGGGAACCTTCTCGACGGTCGGGGCGCGCAGCGTGGTCCCCTTGGTTTCGGGCAGCAGGTAGACGGACACGAAACTGGCCACGACGAGGGTCGCCATCATGAGCCCGATCGCCCAGCTGCCGTAGGTGGCCAGCAGGCTGCCCGCCAGCAGCGGCGGCACGGCGGCGCCGAGGAGGCCGGCCAGGTTCATCGCCACGGCCGCGCCGCTGTACCGGTAGCGCGTGGCGAACAGTTCGGGAACGAAGGCGCCGGTGGGGCCGTTGGCCACCGCCGCGCAGGCGAACATGCCCAGCACCGCGACCGCGTACATGACGGGATTGCCGGTGTCCATCAGCGGGATCACCACGAACGACCACGGCAGACACGCCGCCAAGCCACACAGCATCACCCGGCGGCGCCCGACTCGATCGGACAGCCATGCCCCGAACGACACGAACGCGATGCTCGTCAGCCCGGCCAGCGCGCCGACGCCCCAGATGAAGCTGCGCGAGTAGCCCAACTGCGAGTGGGCGTACATGACCAGGAAGGTGTTGCCCAGGTAGACCAACCCCATGCCGCCCAGGAAGCTGCCGGCGACGAGCACGATCTCACGCCGCTGCAACCGAATCAGCTCGGCCAGCGGCGCTTTGGGCACCAGGTTGCGGGCCTTCTCCTCCACGAACAGCGGGGTTTCGTCGATGTTGAGCCGCACATAGAGGGCGATGCCGATCAGCGCGCTGCTGATCAGGAACGGCACCCGCCATCCCCACTGCATGAAGGCGGGGCTGCTCTCGCCCATGGTGAGGCTGACGGCCAGGAACGTCAGGCTGGCCAGTATTCCCGCCGTCCCACCGCCGAGCGAGGTGAACATGCCGTACCAGCCGCGCTTGCCGGCGGGCGCGTATTCGGCGCTGAGCAGGACGGACCCGGCCCATTCGCCGCCGACGGCGAACCCCTGGAACAGCCGCAGGACGACGAGGATCAGGGGCGCGGCGATCCCGATCGACGCCGTGCTGGGCACCAGGCCCACGCTGACGGTCGAGGCGCCCATGATCAGCAGGGTGGCCACCAACGTCTTCTTCCGGCCCAGCCGGTCGCCGAAGTATCCGAAGACGGCCGCACCCAGCGGGCGAGACAGGAACGCCGTCGCGAACGTCGCCATCGAGGCGATGGTGGCCACCGTCGAGCCCAGGCCCGGGAAGAACACCGTGGGAAACACCAGTGCCGCCGCGGTGCCGTAGATCAGAAAGTCGTAGAACTCGATCGCCGAGCCCACCAGGCAGGCGGCCGCGATCCGGCGCATGGTGGTAGGCGCGGCGGCGGGGACCACGGACCGGGTGGGCTCACCCACGGTGGCCGCGCATTGTCCGGTTGCATCGATACACGGATACGACGGTAGGTGACGCTTCGCGACGACGCTCGGCGCTGAAGCTGGCAACTTGCTGCGTGTCTTTGTGCCCGGCGGACCGGGCGCCCAGCCGGCTGAGCGGCCGCTCAGCCGTCGGTCAGCAGCCGCTTTTTGAGGACCTTGCCCATGGCGTTGCGCGGCAGCGCGTCCACGATGCGGACCTCACGCGGGCGTTTGTGCACCGAAAGCTCTTGCGCGACATAGTCGATCAGTTCATCGCCCGGGGCAGACCCGACGACGAACGCGACGATGCGCTGACCGAGATCCGCGTCGGGCATCCCGACGACCGCCGCCTCGGCGACACCCGGATGCCCGAGCAGCACCGTCTCGATCTCGCCCGCGCCGATGCGGTAGCCGCCGGATTTGATCAGGTCTACCGACTCGCGCCCGACGATGCGGTGCATCCCCTCGGCGTCGATCACCGCGACGTCGCCGGTGCGATACCAGCCGTCGGCGTCGAACGCCTCGGCGGTGGCGTCCGGCTGGTTGAGGTAGCCGTCGAACATCATCGGCCCGCGCACGTGCAGCTTGCCGACGGTCTCCCCGTCGTGCGGCACCAGCGCGCCCTCGTCGTCGACCACCCGGGTCCGCACACCGGACAGCGGCAGCCCCACCCAGCCCGGGCGCCGCTCGCCGTCGGCGCGGGTGGACAGCGTGATCAGCGATTCCGAGGCGCCGTAGCGTTCGATGGGCTGATGACCGGTGAGCCCGGCCAACCGGTCGAACACCGGAACCGGCAGGGGCGCGCTTCCCGAGACCAGTAGCCGCGCCGGGCGCAGCGCCCGGGCGGCCGTCTCGTCGGCGCCCACCCGCGACCACACGGTGGGCACCCCGAAAAACAGCGTGCCGCCGTGCTCGGTAGCGGCCTGCGCGTAGCCCTGCGGTGTCGGCTTGCCGGTGTGGATGAAGCGATTCCCGATCCGCAGCGATCCGAGCAGCCCCAGCACCAGGCCGTGCACGTGAAACAGCGGCAAGCCGTGCACCAGGACGTCGTCGGCGGTCCACTGCCAGGCCTGCGCCAGGGCGTCGAGGTCGGCCGCGATCGCCCGCCGGCTCAGCACCACACCCTTGGGCAGCCCGGTCGTCCCCGAGGTGTAGATGATCATCGCGGTGGCGTCGGGCGACGGCTCGGCGTAGCGGTGCCAGGAGCGGGCGTGCAGGCGCACCGGGATGTGCGGCAGCCCCTCGTTCTCGTCCGGCACCGGCCCCAGCCAGGCCTGCACCCCGGAGTCGGTGAGCATGTGCCGGCGCTCTGCCGCGCCGACGTCGGCGGGCACCGGCACGAAGGGCACCCCGGCGATCAGGCAGCCGGTGACCGCCAGCACCGTCGCGGCGGTCGGCGCGGCCAGGATGGCGACGCGGCCCGCGCCGCCGACCCGTTCGGCCACCGAGGTGGCGGCGCCGACGAGATCGCTGCGGCTGAGCACCGCACCCTCGATGCGCACCGCGTCGGCGATATCGGTGGCGGTCAGGGCCGAGGGATCGAGGGACGCCAGTAGCACGTCAGCAGGCTACCCGGCGCCGGGCAGGTCAGCCCTTCTCGTCCCAGATCTTCGTCAGGGTGGACAGGATCTCCTCGCCGCGGCCCAGCCCGCCGAGATGGCTTTCGCCGGGCAGCACGATGAGTTCGCAGTCGGGCAGCAGGGACACCACGTGCTGACCATGCGCGAACGGCACGATGTGGTCGCTGTCGCCGTGCCACCAGCGCACCGGGACTTTGACCTCGTCGAGCCGGAATCCCCAGTCCTGGGTGAACAGGATGATGTCGTTGAACGGGGCCGCCAGCTGCTTGCGGCTGCCGTTGAGCAGGTCGTCGAGGAACATCGCGCCGAACTCCGGACGGGTGAGCAGGCGCCGGTCGCCTTCGGGCGAGATCGCGGCGTACAGATACAGGGCGATGTTCGCGACCGGGCGGATCGAGCGGACCAGCAGGCTCGCGCCGATCCGCAGCGGGTCGCCGCCCAGCTTGAGCAGCGGTGCGGCCCGCTTGCCCAGGTTCATCAGGCCGCTGGTGATGCCCTCGTCGCCCAGGAACGGCGCGACGCCGCCGAGGATCCCGGCCGTGACCACGCGATCCGACAGGGCCGCGGCGGACGCGAGCGCGTACGGACCGCCGCCGGACAACCCGATGACCGCCATCTTGTCGATGCCGAGCGTGTCCGCGATGGTGCGCAGGTCGTCGGCGAACGCCCGGATGTTCCGATACCGGTGGGGGGTCGACGAGCCGATGCCGGGGCGGTCCAGCCCGATCAGCCGGATCCGGTGGTGCTGGGCGTAAAGGCGGGCCTCGGTGGGAATCTGCCGGCGGGCGCCCGGGGTCCCGTGCAGCCAGAACATCGCGCGTCCCTGCGGGTCGCCGAACTCAGCGAAGCCGATCTGGCGGTCTTCGCCGACGGCGACGTTTCCTTCGAGTTTGGGGCGGGCGATCTCGATGACCATGTCGAGCAGCTTGGCATGTTACGAGCGGTTTACAAAAGGCCGGTTAGGCGTTAAGCACCCGTTCGCCGATCACCCGCTGGTGGCGCAGGTCGGCCACCTCGGCCTCGGACAGACCCAGCTCGCGCAGGATCTCGTCGTTGTGCTGGCCGAGCGTCGGCGGGGCGGTGCGATGGTGGCGCTGCGGTCCGGGCGTGATGCGAAACGGCCAGCCGGGATAGCGATGCCGACCGGTGATCGGGTGCTCGAGCTCCTCGTAATAGCCACGGGCGTCGAGCTGGGCCCCGATGAGTTCGGGGTCATACATCAGGTCTGCGGTGATCACCCGCTCGGCCGCGATGCCCTGCGCCTGCAGCGTTTCGACGATCGCCGCGGCGGTCTGCGTGCGAGTCCAGGCGGCGACGAGCTCGTCGAACGCGTCATGATCGATCGGCTGATCGGGCACGGACAGCGCCACCCACACGTCGTCCTCGTCGGTCGGGTAGACGCCCTGCAGGTAGCCGCGCCGCCGGTTGCCCTCGCGCGGGCGCACCACGCCGTTCATCGAGTACTCGATCACCGGTTCGGCGGTCACCGCGGCGGCGACCTCGATCTGCGCGATCTCGATGAGCTGGCCGGCGCCGGTGCGGTGCCGGTGCTCGAGCGCGGCCAGCAGCGCGACCCCGGCATGCACGCCGACGATCGGGTCGGCGGGGCCCTGCGGGTTGCACGGCGGCCCCTCGGCGTATCCCGTCACCGCCGACATGCCCGACGTCTGCTCGAAGTTCAGCGCCCAGCCGACATAGTCGCGCCACGGCCCCTGCAGGCCGTATCCGGGCATCCGGACGACGATCACGTCGGGATTCAGCAACACCAGCGAGTCGTAGTCGAGGCCGAACTGCTCGACGACTCGCGGCGAGAAGTTCTCCACCACGACGTCGGCCTGCGCTGCCAGCCGCCGGGCGATGTCGAGGCCCGGCCGCGAGGTCAGGTCGAGCGTGAGGTCGCGCTTGTTCAGGTTGGTGCCCTGCCAGATGGGGCTGCGCTCGTACCAGTCGTCGCCCTCGTAGGCGAAGGCGCCCGAATAGCGGTGCCCGTCGGGCCGCTGGATCGATTCGACCTTGACGATATCGGCCCCGAACGCCCCGAGGTAGCAGGTCAGATACGCCCCGGCCCAGAAGGTGGTCAGATCCAGCACCCGCAGACCGCTGAAGGGCAGCGGCCCGGACGCATGCCGCGGCGACCGGCCGTCGCCGGCCCAACTCACGGGCCGAGTCCCCACCACCGGCGCCGGACAGGGTTGAGCCACCGGGGTTTTCGACAACCGGAACGGTGGCCCGGGGCGCCGAAACGACCCGGTGTCGACGAAGAACCCCCGCGCGGCGTACTGGGGACAATCCAGCACGGTCGCGCCGTCGTTGACCGGTGCGGCCGGAATGCGCAGGGCTTGAGCGAGTTCCACGATCTCGGCGACGGTCTGGCCGGCCAGCACCGGCTCGGCCTTGGCGAAGAAGTCGTCACGCTCCGGCCCGCCCAACATGATCGCGATCTGATGCTCGCCGAACTCGGGCAGGCCGAGCATCGCGCAGACGTCGAGCCAGTGCTGACCGGTCAGGCAGTTGATGCCCACCCAGCCGTCGACGGCCCGGACGACGCCCAGCATGGGTGCC
>NZ_LZMG01000327.1:0-52622 GCF_001673615.1 Mycobacterium sp. 1245499.0 | reverse complement strand
GTGAAACGCGCGAAGAGAGCCGGCGCCCATCAACCCAAGCGCCGGGCGATGAGCGCGTGAAACGCGCGAAGAGAGCCGGCGCCCATCAACCCAAGCGCCGGGCGATGAGCGCGTGAAACGCGTCAGTGCAGGGGACCGCCGTAACTCGCCTGGTTCTCCGCCTCGGCTTCCTCGCGCAGTGCGGTGATCGCGAGGTTCAGGCGTTCAGCCAGCTCTCCGTGGCCGTACCCGGTCATCACCCCGGGATGCAGAGTCAGCTCGAGCAGCCGGCCGTCGGAATTCGCGACCGCATAGACGTCGCCCAGGTCGACGCTGTAGGTGACGGCTTCGGCCTGCGCCACAAGGGCTTCCCACTTGTCGGCCGCCTCGCTCAGTTCCCGAAGAACCGATTCGACGAGATCCTTCTCGCTGAGATTCGCGCGACTGCCCGAACCCGCCACCCTGACAGTATCGTCGAGCCCTCCGACCAGCGTCAATTCAGACGCGGACAGGTGTGCAGCCGACCTGCCGGGCGGTCACGCGGCGAGCTTTTGGTACCACGCGAGGTGGTAATTCGCCGACACCGAGTCGCCGCTGGCAATGCCCTCGGTGGCGGCCATCAGGAGGCACTTGAGCAGAAGCGCGGGATTGACGTTCGGATACTGAACGAGGAGCTGGTAGCGGGCGGTATCGAGATGGACCCGCAGCACGTCGACCTCCTGGTCGACGACGACGGTTCCCGCGGCAGCGGCTTCCGCCAACCGGGGCACGATCTTGGGCAGGTCGTCACGCCCACGCGTAGTCGCACTCAGCACGCTCGCCAGATCATCGATGGCGGGCAGTGCCCGCGGCTCCACCGACGATCGGGTGGCCGCGAAATCGACCGAGCGGCGCAATGAATCACCGGGAGTGTAAGTGACGACGCGGACCGTTTCGCCCATCAGCGCGGCGACCCTGCCGCTGCGGCGCTCGGGTTCCAGCAACCGAACTCCGGCGGGAAGGCTGATGCCTGACGGTATCCATCCGTGAGCGAGATCGGTGACCAACACCGTCGTGCCGTCGGCGCGATCTCCGATCGCCCAATTCAGGCGCGGCTCCTGCCGCACCACGAATTCGAGCAGCCGGTTCAGCCGCTGGTCGTCGAATCCCTTTGGTGGTGAAGGCTTTTCGATGTGCGGCCGGGCCGCGGCGAAGGCGGCCGTCTCGGGCTCGACCTCGGCCGGGTTGGCATCGGCGGTTGCCGGGATGGCTTCGGCGGCGGCTTCCCGCGGCGCCTCGGGCTCCGCGCTGGCGGTGACCGGCTCGTCGACGATCGCGTGGTGGCGGCCGGAGTCGGCCTGGTCCGGTGCCGGCTCGGGTGCACGCTGCACCGGCGCCGCGGGCGCCGGCTCCGCCTGCGTGATCACCGGAATGACCTGCGTCTGTTCGAGGTGGGATGCGTCGGTGGTCCCGACGGGCTCGTCGTCGGAAGTGGCCGGCTCGCTGGCCGCCTCCGGTTCGTCGCGAACGGCGGGCGGCTCGACCACCGCGTGATGGCGACCGGAGTCGGCCTCGTCCGAAGGCGGCTCGGGTGCAGACTCCGGTGGCGCCGGCAGAACCGGCTCGGACCTGATCACCGGGATGACTTGTGTGTCGTCGAGGTGGGACGCGTCGGCGGGTTCCCGCCGAGCCGCCTGCGGCGTTGCACTTTCGGCGACCGGGTCGGGCGCGGACTGGCGACGACGACGCCTTGCGCCCGGTGGTGTCGGCTCTGGTTGACCCGGCGCGGGCGCTTCGGGGACGGCCCTGACCTCACGGATTGTGGGCAGCACCTGCGTCTTGTCCAGGTCCGCGCGGGGCGGCTCCGGCCGCGGTGGGGGAGGAGCGGGGGGTCGGGGTCCGCTCTTCACGGCATGCAGGTAGCGGATTGTCGATTCGACTCGGCGCACGGCGCGGGCCCGGGCCTCCTCGATGACCCGCGCCTCGGCCGCCTGGCGCGACGGGTCGGTCATGCCCGCCCGCTTGAGTAACTTCAGTTCGTCGTTGGCGGCGTGCGCAATTCGTTGCAGGTCGGCCTTGAGATGTTCAGCGAGAGTTGCCGTTTCGGCCGTCACCGTCGACAACTCGGCAGGCCACAGCCCGCCTGTCACCCACGGGGTGCAGTCGATAGGAGAGCTGAAAGCCGGCGTCGCCAGTGATTCCCGGGTAGCTCTCCGGAGGCGCTGGCGCGCCGACATCCGACCGAAGACCGCCACCGGCTAAGCGTACCGGGACCCGGCCGACGACTTGTGCGGTCAGTGAATTGTGTGTTCGCAGGGCCCTGGGTAGCGTGAGGACATGGCTGATTCTGCACTGCAGCAGCAACTCGACGAGGTCCGCACCTTGCTGGCTCGCGCACGAGAGTTGTTCGGCCCCAACCCGGTAGAGCCGCCGACCGGTATCGCGCCCGATCCCAGCGTCGCCAAGCCGTGGCTCCGCTAGGCCGGCGGCGCGCATGACGGCCCGCTAGATCGCGCCGTTGCGGCGACGCAGTTTGTGCGCCAGCAACTTTTCGATGGCCGCGTCGAGGTCACGCGGGGTCGGAACCTCCGCGGAGGGCGTATGCCCGGCGGCGACGATCTCGTCGCGAATTTCCAGCAACGCTTTGAGGCATGAGACGTCGGCGGTCAGCAGAATGCCCTGCGCCAGCGTCTCGGCATCGGTTTCCATCGCCTCTTCGCTCAGCGCGACGCTGTGCATGTAGCCGCCGCGGCAGGAGCGGACGAGGATGTGTCCACTCGGGTGAACAGTGTCGAAAGCGGGATTCGCGTCGGTCATCGACCGCGGTCGACGATGTCGCCGAACTTCCCGGCCGCCTCCTGCTCGTGCTGTTCCCACATCGCCGCCGAATCGGTCAGCTTGTCGGCCAAATCGGCGTGGTCGGCAGCTTGCTGCTCGTAGCACTGGCGTCGAAGTTCCAGCAGCTCACGGCCCGCGTCACGCAGCTCGCTGAAGATCGGCCCGAGCGAATCCAGGCTCTCTTGGATCGCGGGGTGCGACGACGGGACGGTACGCAGGTACTCCGAGGTGTCCTGGTGGTGCGCGGCAGCCTGACGTAGGTGCGCAGGCACTACATGAATCGAATCTGCCATCCGCTGTCTCCTGTTGACGACCGCCGGCACTGCCGACGAGTTCATTTTTGTCAGGTGGTCGACGAGGTCGCCGGCCGGGTAGGTGTCGGTGGGTCAGGCTTGGCCGGCGTCGCTGGTGCCGCGGTCGCCGCCGGCGGATGCTCCCAGCCTAGGAAGCTCGGCCCGCTCACGGTGGCGATGCGTTGAATTTGGCCGTCGAGCAGCGCCTTGCCGGGGCTGAGGGCCAGCGCGTGACGATCGGTGAACATCCCGATATCGCCCGGCGTCACCTGCAGGGAATCGATGGGGCTGGGCACCGCGGTTCCCGGTGGGGGGATGGTCATTCCCTGCTGTTGGAAGGCCTCCGCTATCGGGGTGCCGGCGACGGCGGCCTTGATCGCGGCGGCCAACTGCGGGCTCGCAGCGGTGACCGTTTCACCGTCCGGCAGGGTCACCGGTGTGGGGCCGGCCGTCGGCTCATCCGACGAGCCCGGCTGATCGTCGGTCCCGTCGCCGGCCTCGTTCGAGGCGTCCTGCGCGCCCGGATCCTGGTCTTGGGCGTCGGGCAGTTCGTCGTCGGCCGGTTCTTCCAGAGCCGGGTCGGTCCCGTCGGCACCGCGTAAGCCGGAAAGGCCGCCGGCCCCGTCCCAACCGGCCATGGATCCGGGCACCGAGCCCAGCCCCGGCAGGGACCCGCCACCAAAGGTGGGCATGGCCGGTGCGAACGGCTGTTGCGATGCGGGCGGGATCGCGGCGCCGGCGGTTGGATCCAGGCCGGGAACATCGCCGGGCAGCAGACCATCATCGTCGCCGAATAAGGAGTCCAGCAGCGGATCCCACTCGGCGTCGGGATCGTCGGGCGCTCCCGCCGCCGGCGCATCGCCAACGGCCACCGCCGCCCGCGGTTGTTCGCCGGCAGGCTTCGGGTCGCCCTTGGAGGCGTCGTACAGCGACGTCCAGGCGGCCATCAGCGCTGACTTCGACGTGTCGTCCAGGCTGGCGTTCAGGACGACCTCGCGGATATCGCGGAGCTTGCCGATGAGGAACCGCTGGAAGTCGCGCGCTCCCGCCGGTGTGTCCAGGTCTGACCTGGTCCGTACGGCTGCTTCGGTCTCTTGTTGCAGCCTGGTGAGCGCGTCTCTGCCGTCCACCGCGCGCAGGTGCGCGTTCAGGATGGCCGAGACCACCTGCATGTCCAGTTGGGAGCTAGCCGAGTTCTGTTGTGCCAGAGCGGCTTCGGCGTGCGCGATGGCATCGGCCGCCTCGCCCGATTCGCGATCCGGCGGCGGCGTGGTTTCGGCGGGAGGACGGCCCACGGGCGGGTTGGGGGTTGCTCCCGCGCCGAAGACGCCCGGGTGCTGTTGGCGGATCTTGCGCAAGATCGCCTCAACCTGGTCGGGGCGGGTGGTCGGGGTGATCACGGCGGTCACTTCGGCGGGTGCCAATCCCGTCTGCCATGCGTTCGGATCGCCGGTGCGGTCTCGCACGTATTTGACCGCGGCGAGCAGGTCGTCATACGCGGACATCAGCCGGGCGGGCGGCGGCGCAGCCCGCTCGAACGCTGCTGCCGGTAAACACGCGACCCCTCCATGTCGGGCGACGGTACTCACGGGCATGGTCGGTGACAATTCAGTGCGCTGGGCGGTGTGGACTAGTTCCGGTTAGCCGCTTTCGGCGGCGTACTGGTCCCGAAGACTCTGCAGCACAGCCTTTTTGGCCTGCCCGAATTCGCGCGCCTCGGCCACGACCGACGCGATCTCGCGTTGCTTGGCCAGCAGGAACTTCTGAAACTCACGCGCCCCCATGGGCGTATCGAGGGCGAGGTCCGCCTGGTGCACGGTCGCGTGGTCGATCTGTTCGGCGATGGAGTCCAGCCGCCTGACGCTCTCGCGCGCCGCATCGTGAGCGCTGGAAAGCACCTCGTTCAGCAAACGGTCGGCTTCGGACGCGGCGCCATGCTGACTCGCCAGTGCCGAGCGCCGCGCCTCGACGGCCTCTAACGAAGGTCCGGGTTGTTCCGGCATCGGCTCACCCTTCTCGTCGTGCCCGCGTCACCGGGCGCTCGTGTTCTGTCATATCGGTCGGCGGATCGCAACGTTGTTGCCCAGTCGGCTGATTCGCACCGAGGCACCCGAATAGGGCGCCTCCACAACGAGGTTGTTCCCGATGGCCAGCTGCACGTGACCGGCGTGCGGAAACACCAGATCCCCGGGCCGCACTTGCGTGCGGGCCACCGGGATACCGTCGTTGATCTGTTGATAGGTGGTGCGATCCAGGTGAATACCGGCCTGGGCGTAGCTCCACTGGACCAGGCCCGAACAATCGAACTGGTCGGGTCCGGTCGCGCCCCACACGTACGGTCGGCCCAGTCGGGACAATGCCGCACGCACCGCCACCGCCGCTCGGTCGGCCGGCACGCCCCGCAGCCCCGAGATGCCCAGCCGCCGCAGCCGATAGCGCAAGGCGAGCAGTTCCGCATGGCGCCGTCGCGCGCGCAGGCGGGCCGACACGACGTGGGCCCGCTGCGCCCGTAGCCGAGTCGCGCGCCGCCGCAGCGCCTCTCGCTGGGCCAACGGCGTCGACGGCGTCGTGGTGGCATCGGCGAGGGCCGCGTCCAGGACCGTCCTGGTGAGCTCGCGGGCCTGCGCCCGGTCGCGGTGCGCGCCGGCGATGATGTCGCCGGCCGCGGCGTCGGTGCCGGCTGCCTCCGTGAGGCGTTGCCGGCTGTGGTCGACCGCGAGTTGGTAACCGCCGTGCGCCATCGTGTTGCCCAACCGGGCGGCGCGCTGCAACACGTTGCGGTGATGCCCGGTCGCCGTATCCAGGGATGACGGCTGGGTGCGGCCGGCGAACAGTTGATGGGCCCGGCTCAGCGCCTCGACGTCGGTGTCATTCATGATGTCCCCCCGTCGTCGTCCTGGCTCGCACCTTCTGGTTGCGACTCGACGGCGTCGGTGAAGGCGCGCACGCGGGGGAGGGCGCCCGGCGGGATCGCTCCCCGGTTGCGGATGTCCCACATCTCGTCGACATCGACGCCGACGAGTGCGGCGATGACGGTCTCCGGCAATGACGACTGCGTGCACGCCCGGTCGAAGCGGGCGCCCAGGCTGTTCGGCATCCGCTTCAACAGCGCTGCGCGGGTCGCCTCCAAGGCCTGCAAATGCTCCATCAACCGGCCGGTCGAGTCGGCCCCGGCACCCACCGCCACCCGCCAGGAGCTGGCGGCCAGCATCTCGGCCTTCACGCATTGCGCGATCACAGACAGAATATACGTCTCATATTCGTTTGATGTTGTCGCAGGCAGTCGATCGATGACGGATTTGAGGGCGTCGAGCTGTGCCTCGGCATAGCCTTCCAGCACTTCCGTGTCGCTGTGGCGGTCGACCACGACCGGCCCGCTGCGCCGCGCGGGCACCGGGGCGGGCGGCTGGGCGGCCATCAAACGCGCCAGCTCGGCCTCCGGATCGGCGGCCACCAGGAGCCGCGAATAGGTGCCCGGTGGCAGGCCAAGGCCGTTCTCGATCTTTTGAACTGTGCTTTTGTGCGGCTTGCGGGCGCCGCGCTCCAAAAAGCTCAGTCCCATGATGCTGACCCCGGTCGCGGCGGCGAGATCGGCTAGTGACCAATCGCGCGATTCACGCAACGCGCGGATAGCCGCACCAGCGGATTCACGGGTCACCGCACGCTCCGGCCATGGGCCGGATATTACACAGAGGCGGTCGTGGTTATCGGTTTATACGTTTCTGTCACGTTTCTCTTGCGCCGCGCTGCACCATGTGTATACGCTTCTGTCTACGTTTCACGCTCGACAAGGAGACCGACATGGGACACCCCTGCGCAGCCAACCCGGAGCTTTGGTTCGGCTACCCCGACGACGACGGTGGTGACGGCGCCGCGAAGGCGCGCGCGTACGAGCGGTCGGCCACCGAGGCGCGAATCCAGTGCCTGCGCCGCTGCCCGCTGGCGCAGCAGCGTCGGTGCGCCGCACACGCCATCGCGCACCGCGAGGAGTACGGCGTGTGGGCGGGCGTGAAGCTACCGGGCGGCCAGTACCGCAAGCGGGAACAGCTCGCGCACGCCCACGAGGTCCTGCGACGCATCGCCTCCGGCGAGATCAGTGCCCGACAGCTGCCCGAGAACGCGGCGCTGCTGGCACGCCACGAACACGAGGCCGTCGCGGTGCCCGCGGTCGTGCTGCACCTGCCGTTGGCGCAAATCAAACCCCGTTCGGCCGCCTGACAATTCGGCGACGCCCGGGGCAGCAGTTTGCTGAGCCGGTCAATGGGGTAGTCGGGGTCGGCAGAACCAGTCTGTCGACCCAGAGGCGCACCCATGACGTTCGACCTGACCCCGACGGCAGCACAGCACGACCTTGCCAGGCGCACACACGAGTTCGCCGAAGAATGCATCCGTCCGGTAGCGCTTGAGTATGACCAGCGCCAGGAGTTCCCGTGGCCGGTGCTCGAGGAGGCGGCTCGGCGCGGCTTTTACAGCCCGCTGTTTTACCGCGATCTGATCGGTGATCCGACCGGCATCTCCCTACCGATGTTCATGGAGGAGCTGTTTTGGGGTTGTGCCGGGATCGGTTTGGCGATTGTCATGCCGGCGCTGGCACTGTCGGCGATCGGGCAGGCCGCGTCTCCCGAGCAGATGCTGGAGTGGGCGCCCGAATGTTTCGGCACCCCAGGCGATCTCAAGCTCGCGGCACTGGCGATCTCGGAGCCCGAGGGCGGCAGCGATGTGCGCAACCTGCGTACCCACGCGCGTCGCGACGGTGACGACTGGATCATCGACGGCCATAAGATGTGGATCGGCAATGGCGGCATCGCCAACGTGCACGTGGTCAACGCCGTGGTGGACGAGGAGCTCGGCCACCGCGGTCAGGCCTTGTTCGTCGTGCCCGGTGGCACACCGGGCCTGAAGCTGGTGCGAAAGCTGGACAAGCTGGGTTGCCGGGCCTCCCATACCGCCGAGTTGCTCTTCGAAGGTGTGCGCGTTCCCGGAGCGAATCTGCTTGGCGGACAAGAGAAGCTAGAACACAAGCTTGCCAAGGCCAGGGAGGTGGTGGCTGGCGGCAAGCGGTCCGGTTCGGCGACGCTGGGCACCTTCGAGCAGACCCGGCCCATGGTCGCCGCCCAGGCCATCGGCATCGCGCGTGCGGCACTCGAATACGCCACCACGTACGCCACCGAGCGCGAGGCCTTCGGCGGGCCGATCATCGACAACCAGGGCATCGCCTTCCCGCTGGCGGAGCTGGCCACCCAGATCGACGCCGCGCGGCTGCTGACCTGGCGTGCGTCGTGGATGGCGGCCAACAACGTTCCCTTCGAGCGGGGAGAAGGTTCGATGTCGAAGATGGCCGCCAGCGAAGTCGCGGTGAAGGCCACCGAACGTGCCATCCAGACCATGGGCGGCTGGGGCTACATCACCGACCATCCCGTCGAGAAGTGGTATCGGGATGCCAAGCTGTACACCATCTTTGAAGGCACCAGCGAGATCCAGCGGATGGTCATCTCCAACGCGCTGGGCGCCGCCGTCGGGACCCCGCCGCTGCATGTGGTCCTCGAGCCGTCCGGGGGAGCGCTGAACCGGGTCTTCGGGCGCGGCACCCCGTTGCGGTCACGGGCCGCCGATAGCGCGCTGTCGATGAAGGATCGGGTGCCCGAGCCTGTCATGCGGCTCGCCATGAAGGTGCTGCGGCCCCCGCGCAAGTAGGGACGCCGGGTACGGTCGCGGATGACGGCGCTGCGTGCGGGCCCCGCGACGGAGGATGGACGATGAGCAACCTGGAGGTCGCCCCGGCCGAACTCTCCTGTGCCGCTGCACAACACTCGGACACCCCCACGATGGTGGAAGTGCTGCATCCGCGCGAAGTGCCGTTGGGCGGCCCGAGGGCGATTCGGGTGCAACGCACGCTTCCGCAACGGCAGCGCTCACTCGTCGGCGCGTGGTGTTTCGTCGACCATTACGGGCCGGTAGCCGCGCGGATGGATGTGCCGCCGCACCCGCACACGGGACTACAAACCGTCAGCTGGTTGTTCAGTGGGGAAGTGGAGCACCGCGACAGCGCCGGCGTACTCGCGGCCGTTCGGCCCGGCGAGCTGAACCTGATGACCGCCGGGGCCGGCATTTGTCATTCGGAAGTGTCGGTGGATTCCGGCGCCCCCTTGCACGGTGTCCAGCTCTGGGTCGCGCTGCCCGCCTCCGACCGCGACACCGGGCGAGACTTCGCCCATTACACACCGCCGCCCGTGGCATTGCCGGGCGCGCGGGCGCACGTCTTTCTCGGTGAGCTGGCCGGAAGCCGTTCGCCGGTACCAACATTCACACCGCTATTGGGCGCCCAGATCGAACTCGACCCCGGGACCACGCTGGACGTTGACGTCGACCCGACCTTCGAGCACGGGGTGCTCTGTGACTTAGGGACCGTGCGCGTGGACGGGACGGCCCTGACGATCGCCGACCTGGCGTATCGAAGCCCCGGGCCGGCGCAGCTGCAGATGCACAACGCGGGGGAGGGGCCGGCACGAGTGCTGCTGCTCGGCGGCGCGCCCTTCACCGAAGAGCTGGTGATGTGGTGGAACTTCGTCGGGCGAAGCCACCAGGACATCGCCGAGTACCGCAGATTGTGGGAGGACGCCGACGATCGATTCGGCGCCGTCCAGGGCTACCGGGGAAACGTCGCCCGGCTGCCCGCGCCACCGCTGCCGACCGTTCGGCTCCGGCCACGGCCAGTACCGCAAAGGAAGGGAAATACAGATGACAACCGATAAGACCGGCGCCGAAGCCACGGTGCGCCTCGAGGACGGGAAGTACACGATCGCCGTCGACGGTAAGACGGTCGGGCTGGCCGATTTCGCCGACCGTGGCGATCAGCGCGTCTTCTACCACACCGAAATCGACCCGGCGTACGGCGGACGTGGGCTGGCGACCATCCTGGTCGAGGAGGCGCTCAACGAGGCGCGCGACGAGGGTAAGCGCATTGTTCCGGTGTGCTCGATGATCGGCACGGTGCTCAAGAAGCATCCCGAATTCAATGACATCACCGATCCCGTCACTCCGGAGATCTCCCGGTGGGTGCGCTCGTAGGCGCGGAGCCAAGCGGCGAGGTGCATTCGTGTAGCGCGTGCAGGGTTACGTAATTGGCGGGCCGAAGTACTTCTCTGCCCGCGCCTTTCCCAGGGCGATTAACTCTTCGCACGACCTTTGCATGTTAGCTGAAGAGAACATTTCTTCGATTCGGCTGAGGTTGGTGCGAGTCCACGTCGCCTTCTCCGCGGGGCCTGCGCGGTTCAGCTCGTCGTTGTCGTCGAGGTGCTGTCGAATGAGCGATATTGGGAACCAGTTGTCCGGTGAGCCTGCCAGTTCAGTCGGTGCGACGGCAATCCCCAGGATTCCTCGATCGTTGTCTATAGACCAGCTGAGAAGTGGGCCCGTCAGATTCAGGCCGGCGTTGATTGTGGGTATGCCGGACGTGACCGAATCCGTAATGCGGTAGCGGGGATCCACATACAAGAACCCGAAGTTTTCAATGAAGAACTCCAGCAATGTCTTCATTTTCTCCGGATCCTATTTGTGCGAGATAAAAGGTCGGATTTGGCCAGGCCCGCCCTCACGCTACTGTGACCAATATTTGTCTGCATTAGCGCGTCTCAACTCCTTCAATTCTTCACACACGTTCGCCACTGTAGACGAGTCGGAGAAAAGCTCTTCGACACGAGTGGCGTTCTGGCGCATCCACTCAACTTCATCGGTCGCGGAGAGGTACTCGATTTCGGGTTCATGGTTGATATATTGCTTGATGAGCGAGACCCAAAACCAGTTTCGCGGCAACGCAAGGCACGTTGGCGCTAGTGAGATTTGCATTTGTCCCCGGTCGTTGACAACCAGCCATGTGATAATTGGTCCCGTCACGGTCAATGATCCATTGATGGTGGCGTTCCCTGTCTTCGAATTTGTAATCCGGTAGCGCGGGTCGAGGTACAAAAAATCGAAGTAGTTAAGGTAAAACTCTAATAGGGTCCTCATCGCCTACCTCCCAATTGTGGTGGAACAAAGGTAGAGTCGCCGATCCTTTGATAGCCGTGGTTTTTGAGATATTGGATCTCGGCAGCAGTGAAGGTGTTGGGCTTGATCTCGTCATATGGTACTGACAGTGTAATAGTGTCCCGGTTTGCGATCGCGACATCCAGTACATGCTGATTGGCAGCCAGTTGCTCAGTGGGTGTGAATGAATACCACGCATCGCCGAGATCAAAATAACTGGCATTGTGGTCGCGTGCGACGTCGATGTAGGAGGGGCTTCCGTTCTCCGGTTGGAATGGTCCGAGGACGGTTTCGCCACTGCCGGTCAGATGCTGTTCAGATAGCGCTCGCAACTCGGGAGGCATGTAGCGCAGGGGGTCGTCGAGGATGAATTCCGGATGCGCTGGGTCAATCGCAACGGGCGGTGGGCTGTCGGGCAATACAGGTGCGTGAGGCCCAGCTGGCGCATGTTCGACCGGTGCGTCAGCGGCCGGCGGAGCGTGCTCGACCGGAGGCGGCTCAAGAGGATGCGTGCCGGGGACGGGTTCACCTCCGACCCCAGGTGCACCGTGCGGGGGGAGATCCGCCTCGGCCAGGGCGCCACGCAATTCTGGCCCGGTCATGCCACTGGCCGTCAGACTTTCGGACGTCAGGCCCTCAAACGCTTCTCGACCGAATAGCGCCTTCGCGCCTTGTAAAAGCGCCTCCCCGCCGGCCTTCAGCCCCGGCCCCCCGACCGCCAGGGTGATGGCGGTCCATAGCGGTTCGGGGGTGGCTTCCACTTGCCCGGGATCCGGTGTGCGCATGCCGGTCAACTTGCCGCCGTTGAAGCTGTAGTAGGTGCCGGTGGCCTGGTCAAAGAACTCGCCCGATCCGTTCTTGAGCTGGCCGATTACCTGTACGGGCTGTCCCTTGTCGTTGTAGGTGAACATGAAATGCCCGTCGGGGGTGATGCTCACCGACGCGAGATCGATGCCGGTGTAGTCGGGTATCTTGCGCAGGTCGTCGAGAGCCTTCGCAAGATCGTCCTTGAGCTTGGGCAGCTTGGCATTGGCGGCCTCGGCTTCCGGCGACCCTGGGCCGTGGGTGTACGCGTCGGCCGCGGCCTTATTGAGAGCGTCCCGCGCAGCACGTACCTTGGCCAGCTGGTCCGCCACCGCCTGTTTGGTGACTTGGCGGATCTCCGCCAGCGCGGCTTGTTGGGCGGGAGACGGCGGGGCGACACCGTCAGCGTCGGCGCCGTGGAGGGGCGCGCCGTCATACCCTTCGGCGTGAAGGCTATCCAGCGACTTCTTAAGGCCGTCGGAGTAGCCGTTGCGAATTGACTGCAGTGCGGCGAGCGCCGCCTTGGTGTCCCGGACGGCGTCGTCTTCACACGTGTTGATGAACGCATGCACTGCGTCCTTGTCGGCGGCGGTGAGGCTTTTGTCGTTGTTCAACAGGTTGACGGCCTGCACAACCGAGTCCGAGATGCTCTTCAACTGCGCGTCCAGAGCAGCGATCCGCGCCGCGCCGGCCTTCTGTGCGTCGGCCAACGCCGCGGCGATGTTCTCTAGGTCCGCTCCGATCTTGGGTAGCTGCAACGACTGCGCTCCAAGAGATTTCACCACCCGCTGGACTTCTTCGGAGTCGTTGATCGGATGACCGCCGTCCTGGTGGTTCCAGGCGGCTTCGAAGCGGCTGCGGGCTTGCTGGAAGGCGTTGTCAGACTCCGCGGTGCATCGGCCCGCGCGATGAAAGGCAGCGGCTAGATTCGAGATGTGCAACGGGCTGCCCGCCTGCAGGCTTGCATTAATCGCCCAGGGGTCGCCGCCAGCTTCGGCGACAAGCGCCTTCTCATCTATATAGGGAAGTCCCATGACACCGTCGATGACTCGCTTGCTTTAGGCAGCTCATCGCGGACAGAATTTCCACCCCGTACTGAGCTGTGAATAAGCGTACTAATGCGGACACCGAGGTCAATTCACTATGCGCCGCCGGGGCGCGATACCAGGGAATGTGCCGATAAGCGTTCCGTCCGTACGTTCTTTCGTGACGGTGGAAGCCGAGATCTAATGAGCCGTTGTCCGCTCCAGCGCGTACAGCGCCATGCGCCGGTTCGGCATGTCGTGTTCACCGAGGAATTCGCAACCCAGAAACTCGCAGAGCCGACGCACCGTCGTGTTGCGATGGTCCGGGTCGAACATAATCCGTTGGCACGCAGGGTCATTGACGATGATGCTGGCGATCACCTTGCGAAGTATCAGAGGGCCCAGGCCGCGGTTCACCATCTCCTCGTCCGCGATCGCCCCGTGCAGCCCCAGATCATGTGGCTGGCTGGGGTAACACCGGGCGATGGAGTCCTTGGCGGCCCGGTAGATCTCCAGGTATGCGCGATCCACACCCTTGATGCTGAGGATGAGCGGCCGCGAGTATGCGCCCTCGACCTGGGCGCGCAGATGGGTACGCCAACGGGCCACCGGCCAGTTGTACTCCCAGGTGGTGGCCAGATGCGGCCGGTTCATCCACTCCGCCACCATTTCCGCGTCCGGACCGTCGGGGTCGGCAACGCGAATCGTGTTGGGCCACGCCAATTCCGGTATCGGCGGGGGAGGAGCCTTGCGGACCGCCTCGCTGATGTCCGTGAGCTCCCGCGGGAGCACAGCCCCTGGGAGGCCGGTCGTCATGAAACCGCCGGCCTCAGGTGGCAAGCTGCCGGCCCACCTCGAGTCGCCGGAGCTTGCCCGAGGAGGTACGCGGCAGCGAGCCTGGCGGCATCAAAACGACGTCGGCCGGGGTCACACCGCACACCGAGATGACCCGCTTGATAACGGCGCTGCGGGTCACATCATGGTCTGAACCCAGGAACTCCGCAGCGATGAGCAACCGGGACTGGGCGGCCCCGGACCCGGACCCGACCGCCACCACCGCGCCTTGCCGCACGCCCTCGACTTGTCCGGCGACCTGTTCGATTTCGGTGGGAAAGATATTGCGGCCGGCGATGGTGATGACCTCCTTGGAACGACCACAGATCGTCAGCTCGCCGTCCACCAGATAGCCGATGTCTCCCGTGCGAAACCACTGCGTGTCGAGACCCGCGGCGGAGCCGGCGTCGCCGAAATAGCCGTCCATCATGGAGGTTCCACGGATCTCGACTTCTCCGATCCGATCGTCCGGCGTGTTCTCGGCTGGGCGTATCCGTAGCTCCATGCCAGGGATCGGCCGGCCCAGCAGGGCATATTTCTGGCGGGTCCCGGACTCGGTGCGCTCGTCGATGCGCAATCCCGTTGCGGGTTCGGGCATCGTGACGGCGCAGGTCGACTCGGCCATCCCGTAGGCCGGGGTGGCCGCCGACGCCCGGAAACCGAAGGGCGCCATGGCCGTTGCGAACTGGTCGAATCCCGCGCAGTCGACGGGTTCTCCGCCGTTGACCGCAATCCGAAGTGGTCCCAGGTCGACGTCCGACACCCGGCCCGAGAAGCGACCGAGCGTGGCATACCCGAAGTTCGGTCCGGCGGTGAACGTCGCCGCGCTGGCCGAAAGCCATTCCGCCCAGCGCAGCGGTGCGGCGGAGAACGCGCCCGTCGGCGCCTGCCATAACGGCATCCCGCTCAGCGCACAGCTGAGCAGGAAGGCCAAGCCCATGTCGTGATAGATCGGCAGCCACGAACAGCCGCGATCCGACGAGCCGTCGAGCTGGAGCCGGTCGGCGATGCCGCGCATGTTGTGCAACACGGCGGCAGGCGATAAGACGGCCGTGCGCGGATCGCCGGTCGAGCCGGCCGTCCCCTGCAGGATCGCGTGATTCGATTCCGCCTGTCCGTGAGGGCTGTTCGATGTTTGGGCGCGGGCGGCCTCGCGGAGGTCGCAGACGGTCAAGGCGGACTCGGCATCGCCGAGAAGGCGCAACGTGGACCCGTGGCTGAGGACCATGCTGACCCCGACTCCGCTGAATCGTGCCAACGTGCTGTGCGCCCAATCGGAAGGATCGGCCCCGCGCCGTGGGCGCGGGAGGATCGATACCGCCGCGCCCGCCAGCCACGCGCCCTGAATGGCGGCGACCAGCTCGACGGTCGGCTCGCCGACCAGCCCCACGGCCCCGACGTGATCCTGCTGCAGCAGCCGCGTAGCAATGCGTTCGGCCATCCCGTGGACTTCGGGCCACGGGTACGCCGTCCATTGGTCGGCCGCTTTGTCCAGGACCACCAAGTCGTGCGGTGACCGGGTCATCGCCTCACGCATCGCGGCGGCAAGGACGTTCATGCGCGGGGTCCCGCGCCAATCAAATCGTTTGTGACCGTGACGGATTCGCGATTCAGGGGGCGGTCATCATGGCGGATACTGACCAATTGATCTTCGAGGGTGCGGGGCACAGGGGGATTGGAGAAGGTCATATGCGGGGACCATACCGCGCTGATTTAGGTAAGGCTACCCTCACCACAAAGTGTGGGTTGTGTCACCGTCGTCGCCGGCGCCCGCCAGAATGAGTTGCGACCCCGTCGCGACGCTTCCTATTACTCACGGCGACAACGCTTTTACGCCCGGTCGCGTAGCTCCTGCCGGGGTGGCTATTTTGCCCGAATGCCCCGGAGCCGGTCTGAAATGATGGTCTTGTGCCTGACCCCTGCGCCCACTGTGGATTCACCTACGACCTGCGGTGCGCCGTAACCGCCGCCGACGACACGCGCGGCCGCGCGGCGGAAGTTGTTGCGCTTCTGTGTAATAACGGCGTCGACGTGCGGCGGCGTCCGCGGCCGGACGTATGGTCTCCGCTGGAGTACGCGTGTCATCTGCGAGATGTGCTGCTCGTGCAGCGCGAACGGGTGCTTGCAGCCCGGCGCGTCAACGGCGCCGACTGCGCGCCCATGGGTCGCGAGGAGCGCGCGGAGCACGAGGGGTACAACGAGCAGGACCCCACCGCGGTCGCCCGTCAACTCACCGACGCCGCAGCGCTATTCGGCAATGTGCTGACGCGGCTCTCCGCCGCGGACTGGGATCGCACGGTCGTCTATCACTATCCCGAGACCAGTGAGCGGTCGTTGCGCTGGGTCGCCGTGCACACCGTGCACGAACTGCAGCATCACCTCCTCGACATCCGGCGCCAATTCTGAGCCCCGGCGGGCAGGAAACCCGCTGGGCCGCCGAATCGCCCGGTTCTACGGTGCAGTAAGGACGCGTTGCGGCGGTACTGGGCCGAGGCGGACCGGTCACGATCTAGCGGCTTTATCAACCGTTTCGTTCGGGGATGTCGGGCAACAGCTCGACATCTGCATATAGTCCCCAACCCCGGAGTTCTGCCGCGGTTTCACGCACGCAGCGCTTGGCCCATCGTGGGTTGAGTCGGTTCAGCAGCTCATACTGCTTTGCCCACAGCAATCTGCGGGAGTCCTGCTGAGGGGCGCTGTGCCGGGCGGCGAAGAATCCGCCGACATCGAAGGCGGCATCTTTGGCGAACCAATAGAGCGCCTCGTCGATGTCACCGACACGGTCGAATTTTTGCCTACCGCGCTCCCAGTAGTCGTAGTGATACCGGCCGTCGTCATCGATGTAGATGTTGCGGTCGTCGTTCTTCAACACGATGCCGACCTCGATTGCTGGAGCGTTCAGCATCGCTGCGAGGCGATTGACCTCGGCCTGCAATCGGGCAATCCTGCCATCGCCCATGGCGCCCGACTTTACGTCGCGCCGGCACATCCACCCCCACGCACGAAAAAAGTCACGACCTCTTGCGAGGCCGTGACTTTTCGTCGAACCGCTCTGTGGGCGAAGGGGGACTTGAACCCCCACGTCCCGAAGGACACTGGCACCTGAAGCCAGCGCGTCTGCCATTCCGCCACTCGCCCGGAAAAACAACCGATGGACCATATCACTCTAATGGCCCGATCCCCGAACCGCCGCAGCGGGCCCGCACAACGTCCCGCGCGCGCACCCGTTCGCCGGGAATGCGCTGAGCTGGGCCGATGCAGTTCTCACGATTTCGAAAGTGCCGCGGCGGCACGATGTCCCGATACCATGCGGGAGTGATCCAGCACCGGGGTGATTCGTTTGCCGTCCACCGGCAATACCTCATGGCAAGTGCACGCGAACGGTAGGACATGAGTAGCCAACGGGGGCTGGTTGCGCGGATCGAGCGCAAACTCGAGGCGACGGTAGACAATGCCTTCGCCCGGGTATTCGGTGGATCGATCGTTCCGCAAGAGGTCGAAGCCCTGTTATGCCGCGAAGCGCGCGATGGGGTGCAGAAGCTCCACGGAAATCGCCTTTTGGCCCCCAACGAATACATCATTACCCTCGGTATGCACGACTTCGAGAAGGTGAGCGCCGATCCGGATCTCACGTCGAGCGCTTTCGCGAGGTACTTGGCTGACTACATCCACGAACAGGGGTGGCAAACGTATGGTGAGGTGGTCGTCCGGTTCGAGCAGTCGACGAACCTGCACACCGGCCAGTACCGCGCCCGTGGTGCTGTCAACCCTGATGTTCAGCCCCGCCCGACGGTCGACGACCCCGTCCGGCCACAATCAAATAACGCGTTCGGCGAAGAACGAGGAGTAGCAGCAATGACTGACAATTCTGGCTACCGCGGGGCTCAGGGGCCGGGGCGGCCCGGCGACGAGTACTACGACGACCGCTACGGGCGTCCCCAGGACGAGGCGCGCGGTGGCCCGGACCAGCAGGGCGCACCCGACCAGCGGGGTGGATACCCGCCCGAGCAGGGGGGCGGCTATCCACCCCAGCAGGGCTACCCGCCGCCCCGGCATCCCGAGCAGGGCGGCTACCCGGACCAGGGCGGCTACCCCGATCAGGGGCATGGTGGCTACCCGCCTCAGCAGGGTTACCCAGACCAGCGCGGCTACCCCGACCACCAGGGTCAGGGCGGCTATCCCCCTCAGCAGGGTTACCCAGACCAGCGCGGCTACGCCGAACAGGGACAGGGCGGTTACCCGCAGTCCTATGAGCAGCGTCCGCCCGCCCCCGGCGGCTACGGCGGCCAAGGCTACGACCAGGGGTATCGGCAGGGCGGCGGCTACGGCCCGCCCGGCGGTCCGCAGGGCGGCGGTCAGCAGGGCTACGGCGGATACGGCGATTACGGTCGGGGTCCGGCCCGCCAGGACGAGGGCGGCTACGCCCCGCCGGAGCAGCGCCCGGCCTACCCCGAGCAGGGCGGTGGCTACGACCAGGGCTACCAGCAGGGCGGCGGATACGGCCGCCAGGACTACGGCTCGAGCGAGTACACCCAGTACTCCGAACCCGTGCAGGGCGGCACGTACGGCGGTCAGGGCGGCGGCTACCCCGAGGCGGCCAGCCCCGAGTACGAGTACGGCCAACAGGCGGAGTACGGCCAGCCGGCGGAATACGGCCAGCAGGCCGACTATGGGCAGCAGGCCGACTACGGCCAGCCCGCCGACTACGGCCAAGCCGCGGGCGGTTACGGCGGCTACGGCCAGGGCGGCTACGGCGCCGGCGGGACCACGATCACCCTGCAGCTCGACGACGGCAGCGGTCGCACCTATCAGCTTCGCGAGGGCTCCAACATCGTGGGCCGCGGCCAGGACGCTCAGTTCCGGTTGCCCGACACCGGCGTGTCACGCCGTCACCTCGAGATCCGCTGGGACGGACAGGTCGCGCTGCTCTCGGATCTGAATTCGACCAACGGCACCACGGTGAACAACGCACCGATTCAGGAGTGGCAGCTCGCCGACGGCGACGTGATCCGCTTGGGCCATTCGGAGATCATCGTCCGGATCCACTAAGCCACTGGGCTTAACGCTGCCGTGCTTCGCCCCGTGTCGACCGCCGTCCAAGTATCGTGACGTAGCCGATGTGCTCGGAGTCACGGGCACCAGGGATGCGACGTTAGGACGGAAAGGACGCCAGATGCAGGGACTGGTACTGCAGCTGACGCGCGCCGGATTTTTGATGCTGCTGTGGGTATTCATCTGGTCCGTGCTGCGGATCCTTCGGACAGACATCTACGCGCCCACCGGTGCTGTCATGGTGCGACGGGGATTGGCTTTGCGCAGCACGCTGCTACCTTCTCGTCAGCGCCGGCATGCGGCCCGTTATCTGGTGGTCACCGAAGGGGCGCTGGCAGGCGGACGCATCACACTGAGCGGACAGCCGGTACTGATCGGACGGGCCGACGACTCCACGCTGGTGCTCACCGACGACTACGCCTCGACGCGGCACGCCCGGCTGTCTCAGCGCGGCTCGGAGTGGTACGTCGAGGATCTAGGATCGACCAACGGTACTTACCTTGACAGGGCGAAGGTGACGACTGCGGTACGAGTTCCAATCGGAACGCCGATTCGGATCGGCAAAACGGCGATCGAGTTGCGCCCGTGACACTGGTTCTGCGATACGCCGCGCGCAGTGATCGCGGCCTGGTCCGCGCCAACAACGAAGACTCGGTCTATGCCGGCGCGCGACTGCTCGCGCTGGCCGACGGCATGGGTGGTCACGCCGCCGGGGAGGTGGCGTCCCAGCTGGTCATCGCCGCGCTGGCCCACCTCGACGACGACGAGCCGGGCGGCGACCTGCTGGCCAAGCTCGACCATGCGGTCCGCTCCGGCAACGCGGCCATCGCCGCGCAGGTCGAAGCCGAACCAGAGCTGGAGGGGATGGGCACCACCCTCACCGCCATCCTGTTCGCCGGCGACCGCATCGGGTTGGTGCACATCGGCGACTCGCGTGGCTACCTGCTGCGCGACGGTGAGCTCACCCAGATCACCAAGGACGACACGTTCGTCCAGACCTTGGTCGACGAAGGCCGGATCACCCGGGAAGAGGCCCACAGCCACCCGCAGCGGTCGTTGATCATGCGGGCGCTGACCGGTCACGAGGTGGAGCCGACGTTGACCATGCGCGAGGCGCGCGCCGGCGACCGTTATCTGTTGTGCTCCGACGGGTTATCGGATCCAGTCAGCGACGAGACCATCCTCGAGGCGCTGCAGATCCCCGACGTCGCCGAGGCCGCCTACCGCCTCATCGAGTTGGCGTTGCGCGGCGGCGGCCCGGACAACGTGACGGTGGTGGTCGCCGACGTGGTCGACTACGACTACGGGCAGACCCAGCCGATCCTCGCCGGGGCGGTGTCGGGCGACGAGGATCAGATGACCCTGCCCAACACCTCCGCCGGACGCGCCTCGGCGATCCGGCCGCGCGACGAGTCTGCCAAACGCGTTGCGCCGCAACCGGAAACACCGAATCGGCCGCGTTGGTCGCGCCGGAAGATGTTCCTGGCGGTCGGGCTGGCGGTGCTGTTGGTATTCGCCGGCCTCACCGTTGGATGGTGGGTCATCCAGCGCAACTACTACGTCGCGGAATACAGCGGCAAAATCTCCATCGTCCGCGGGATCCAGGGCACCCTGTTGGGCGTCCCGTTGCAGCAGCCCTACCTGGTGGGCTGCCTCAACACCCGCAACGAGCTGTCCCTGGTCAGCTACGGCCAATCCGGCCACTCCAACTGCCAGCTGATGACGCTGCAAGACCTGCGCCGCCCGGGACAGGTGCAGGTGCAAACCGGGCTGCCGGGCGGCAGCCTGGACCAGGCCGAATCGCAACTGCGGCAACTGCTGGCGGAATATCTGCTGCCGATCTGTCCGCCCCCGCGCGCCACGTCGCCGCCCGGATCGCCGGCCCCCCGCAGCGGAACACCAGAATCCGGCACCACCGCATCACCAGCACCGCCGACCTCCAGCTCTTCGAGCGCCAGCCCCCCACCGAGCACGAGCGCCAACGGCCCCGCGAACTCTGCGCCGGCAGGTCCGACGACCACGTCGCAGACAGTCACCGCGCTTCCCGGGCCGCCACTTCAACCAGGCATCGATTGCCGGACGGTGGCATGACGACACAGCTTCAGCCGCCGGTCGCGGTCACCCCCCCGTTGCCCACCCGGCGCAACGCCGAGTTGCTGCTGCTGGGCTTCGCCGCACTGATCACCGTCGCCGCGCTGCTGATAGTCGAAGCCAACCAAGAGCGCGACCTGCACTGGACCGCCATCAGCTACGGGCTGGTGTTCCTTGTCGTCTTCGGGTCCGCACACATGGCCATCCGGCGCTTCGCGCCCTACACCGACCCGCTGCTGTTGCCAATTGTGGCGTTACTCAACGGTCTTGGCCTAGTGATGATTCACCGCCTCGATCTGGTCACCAATCAGCTCAGCGGCCGGCACCACCCCAGCGCGACCCAGCAGATGCTGTGGACCCTGATCGGCGTGGTGACCTTCTCCCTGGTGGTCACGTTCTTGAAGGACCATCGGCAACTGGCGCGCTACGGCTACATCTGCGGACTGGTCGGCCTGATCTTTTTGGTGATCCCCGCCCTGTTGCCGGCATCGCTGTCCGAACAGAACGGCGCCAAGATCTGGATTCGCTTGCCCGGCTTCTCAATTCAGCCCGCCGAGTTCTCCAAGATTCTGCTGCTCATCTTCTTCTCTGCAGTGCTGATCGCCAAGCGCGGCCTGTTCACCAGCGTCGGTAAGCATTTCATGGGTTTGACGCTGCCCCGCCCCCGCGACCTCGCGCCCCTGCTGGCGGCGTGGGTGATCTCCGTCGGCGTGATGGCCTTCGAAAAGGACCTCGGCACTTCGCTATTGCTGTACACGTCGTTTCTGGTGGTGGTGTACCTGGCCACCCAGCGCTTCAGTTGGGTGGGCATCGGCCTGGTCCTGTTCGTCGCGGGAAGCGTTGTCGCGTATTACATTTTCGCCCACGTTCGGGTGCGGGTGCAGATGTGGTGGGACCCGTTCTCCGACCCCGACGGCAGCGGCTACCAGATCGTCCAGTCGCTGTTCAGTTTTGCCACCGGCGGCATCTTCGGCACCGGCCTCGGTAACGGCCAGCCGGACACCGTGCCCGCCGCCTCGACCGACTTCATCATCGCCGCGTTCGGCGAAGAGCTCGGGCTGGTGGGCCTGGCCAGCATTCTGATGCTCTACACCATCGTCATCGTGCGCGGGCTGCGCACGGCCATCGCCACCCGCGACAGCTTCGGCAAGCTGTTGGCCGCAGGTCTGGCGTCGACGCTGGCGCTTCAGCTGTTCATCGTCGTCGGCGGCGTAACCCAGCTCATTCCGCTGACCGGGTTGACCACGCCGTGGATGTCCTACGGCGGCTCGTCCTTACTGGCGAACTACGTGCTGCTGGCAATCCTGGTGCGCATCTCGCACAGCGCCCGTCGTCCCTTGCGCACCCGCGCACGCAACCAGCCGTCGATCGCGGCGGCCGGCACCGAGGTGATCGAGAAAGTATGAACGCCTCCCTGCGCCGGATCTCGGTGACCGTGATGGCGTTGATCGTGTTGCTTCTGATCAACGCCACGATGACGCAGGTCTTCGCCGCCGATTCGCTGCGTGCCGACCCGCGCAACCAGCGGGTCCTACTCGACGAGTATTCACGCCAGCGCGGCCAGATCGTGGCCGGCGGCCAGCTGTTGGCCTACTCGGCCGCCACCGACAACCGCTACCGCTTCCTGCGCGTCTACCCCAACCCCGCAGTGTACGCGCCGGTCACCGGTTTCTACTCGCTGCGCTATTCCAGCACCGGTCTGGAACGCGCCGAGGATCCGCTGCTGAACGGCTCCGACGAGCGGCTGTTCGGGCGCAGGCTGGCCGATTTCTTCACCGGGCGCGATCCACGCGGCGCAAACGTCGACACCACGATCAAGCCGCGGGTCCAGCAGACCGCCTGGGACGCGATGCAACAGGGCTGCGGCGGTCCGCCCTGCAAGGGCGCCGTGGTCGCCCTCGAGCCGTCGACCGGCCGGATCTTGGCGATGGTGTCGTCGCCGTCGTACGACCCCAACCTGCTGTCGTCGCACGATCCCGAGGTGCAGGCGCAGGCCTGGCAGAAGTTGCGGGACGACCCGGACAATCCGCTGGCCAACCGGGCCATCTCGGAGACCTACCCGCCCGGGTCCACCTTCAAAGTGATCACCACCGCGGCCGCGCTGCAGGCCGGTGCCTCCGACACCGAGCAGCTGACCGCCGCCCGTTCGATTCCGCTACCCAACAGCACCGCCACTTTGGAGAACTACGGTGGGGAGTCGTGCGGAAACGAGCCGACGGTGTCGCTGCAGCAGGCGTTCGCCCTGTCCTGCAACACCGCCTTTGTCCAGCTCGGGCTCCTCACCGGATCCGACGCGCTGCGCAACATGGCGCACTCGTTCGGGCTGGACAGCACGCCCAGCGTCATCCCACTGCAGGTCGCGGAGTCGACCATCGGGATCATTCCGGACGCCGCGGCGCTGGGCATGACGAGCATCGGGCAGAAGGATGTCGCTATGACACCCCTGCAAAACGCCGAGATCGCCGCGACCATCGCGAACGATGGGGTGACGATGCAGCCCTACCTGATCGACAGCCTCAAGGGGCCCGACCTGACCACCATCAGCACCACAGCACCCTATGAGCAGCGGCGCGCCGTGTCGCCGCAGGTCGCCGCTAAGCTAACAGAGCTGATGGTCGGCGCCGAGAAGGTCGCACAGCAGAAAGGGGCCATTCCCGGCGTGCAGATCGCATCGAAGACTGGTACCGCAGAGCATGGCAGCGATCCGCGGCACACCCCGCCGCACGCGTGGTACATCGCGTTCGCGCCCGCGCAGACCCCGAAGATCGCCGTGGCGGTGTTGGTGGAGAATGGCGCCGACCGCCTGTCCGCGACGGGGGGTGCACTCGCCGCGCCGATCGGACGGGCTGTGATCCAGGCTGCGCTACAGGGAGGACCATGAGCCCGCGAGTTGGTGTGACGCTGTCTGGCAGATACCGCCTTCAGCGCCTGATCGCCACCGGCGGCATGGGTCAGGTGTGGGAGGCGGTGGACAGCCGGCTGGGCCGGCGCGTCGCGGTCAAGGTCCTCAAGCAGGAGTTCTCCCAGGACCCGGAGTTCATCGAGCGGTTCCGCGCCGAAGCGCGCACCACCGCCATGCTCAACCACCCCGGCATCGCCGCCGTCCACGACTACGGCGAGAGCCAGCTCGACGGGGAGGGCCGGACCGCCTACCTGGTGATGGAGCTGGTCAACGGTGAGCCGCTGAACTCGGTGCTCAAGCGCACCGGCCGACTGTCGCTGCGGCACGCGCTGGACATGCTCGAGCAGACCGGTCGGGCCCTGCAGGTTGCGCACGCGGCCGGCCTGGTGCACCGCGACGTCAAACCCGGAAACATCCTGATCACCCCCACCGGCCAGGTGAAGATCACTGACTTCGGTATCGCCAAGGCCGTCGACGCCGCACCGGTGACCCAGACCGGGATGGTGATGGGGACCGCCCAGTACATCGCGCCCGAACAGGCCCTGGGTCACGACGCCACCCCGTCCAGCGACGTGTACTCGCTGGGAGTCGTTGGCTACGAGGTTGTTTCGGGCAAGCGGCCGTTCACCGGCGACGGCGCCCTGACCGTGGCGATGAAGCACATCAAGGAACCGCCGCCGCCACTGCCCGCGGAGCTGCCGCCCAACGTGCGCGAACTGATCGAGATCACGCTGGTGAAGAACCCCGCGATGCGCTATCGCAGCGGGGGGCCGTTCGCCGACGCCGTGGCCGCGGTGCGCGCCGGCCGTCGGCCGCCGCGGCCCAGCCAGTCACCGCCTCCGGGCCGCGCATCGCCGGCGGCCATTCCGTCCAGCCCCACCACCCGCGCCGCCGCGGTGTCGCCGGGCCGCAGTGCCGCACCCCGCCGGTCGCGGCCGACCACGGGCGGCCATCGCCCGCCGCCGGCCAGGCGGACCTTCTCGTCGGGCCAGCGGGCCCTGCTGTGGGCCGCCGGGGTACTCGGCGCGCTCGCGATCATCATCGCGGTGCTCATCGTCATCAACTCGCGGGCGGACCAGCAGCAACAGCCGCCGACCGTGACCGATACCGGAACCCCACCCGCGTCCGCGCCGCCGGCGAGCAAGACGCCGAGCGGTTCGGGGGCACAGCCCGGCATGCGGCTCAATTGGCCGGATAACGGGACAATAGGGACTTCCGGCTTCCACCACGCGCCGGCCCGACACGGAACACCGCAATGACCACGCCGCAGCACCTGTCCGACCGCTATGAACTGGGCGAAATCCTCGGCTTCGGGGGTATGTCCGAGGTTCACCTGGCCCGCGACGTCCGCTTGCATCGCGATGTCGCGGTCAAGGTGCTGCGCGCGGATCTGGCCCGCGACCCCAGCTTCTACCTTCGCTTCCGGCGCGAGGCGCAAAACGCCGCCGCGTTGAATCACCCGTCGATCGTCGCCGTCTACGACACCGGCGAGGCCGAGACGCCCACCGGGCCGCTGCCCTACATCGTGATGGAGTACGTCGACGGCGTCACCCTGCGCGACATCGTGCACACCGATGGGCCGCTGCCGCCGCGGCGGGCCATCGAGATCATCGCCGACGCGTGCCAGGCGCTGAACTTCAGCCACCAGAACGGCATCATCCACCGCGACGTCAAGCCGGCCAACATCATGATCAGCACCACCAACGCGGTCAAGGTGATGGACTTCGGCATCGCCCGCGCGATCGCCGACAGCGGCAACAGCGTCACCCAGACCGCCGCGGTGATCGGAACCGCGCAGTACCTGTCCCCCGAACAGGCCCGCGGCGATACGGTCGACGCGCGTTCCGACGTGTACTCCCTGGGCTGCGTGCTCTACGAAATCCTCACGGGTGAACCGCCTTTCACCGGGGACTCGCCCGTTGCCGTTGCGTACCAACATGTTCGGGAAGACCCGGTCCCGCCCTCGCAGCGGCACGACGGCATCTCCGCCGACCTCGACGCCGTGGTGCTCAAGGCGCTGGCCAAGAATCCCGACAACCGCTATCAGACGGCGGCGGAGATGCGGGCCGATCTGATCCGGGTGCACAACGGCGAGAGGCCCGAAGCTCCCAAGGTGCTCACCGACGCCGACCGCAGCTCGCTGCTGTCCTCGGGGCCCGCCGGCGTCGGCCCGACGCGCACCGACCCGCTGCCGCGTCAGGTTCTCGCCGACGCGGGCGAGGACCGCAGCGTCGGTTCGGTCGGCCGCTGGATTGTCGCAGTGGCCGCGTTGGCCGTCCTGACGATCGTTGTCGTCATTGCTTTCAACACCTTTGGGGGCAGCGCCCGGGACGTCCAGGTGCCCGACGTGCGTGGGCAGGTGTCCGCCGATGCCATCGCGGCGCTGCAGAACCGGGGGTTCAAGACCCGCACATTGCAAAAGCCGGATTCGACGATCCCGCCCGATCACGTCATCGGTACCGACCCGGGCGCCAACGCGTCGGTCAATGCGGGCGACGAGATCACCATCAACGTCTCCACCGGCCCCGAACAGCGCGAGGTGCCCGACGTGTCCTCGCTGAGCTACGCCGACGCGGTCGCCAAGCTGAAGGCTGCGGGCTTCAGCAAGTTCAAGCAGGCCAACTCGCCGTCGACCCCGGAATTGCTGGGCAAGGTGATCGGGACCAACCCACCGGCCAACCAGACGTCGGCGATCACCAATGTCGTCACCCTCATCGTCGGCTCCGGGCCCGAGACAAAGCAGGTCCCCGACATCGCCGGCCAGACCGTGGACATCGCGCAGAAGAACCTGACCGTCTACGGCTTCAGCAAGGTCACCCAGGTGCAGGTGGACAGTACCCGCCCGGCCGGCGAGGTGATCGGCACCAATCCGCCCAAGGGCCAGATGATTCCGGTGGACTCGGTGATCGAGCTGCAGGTGTCCAAGGGCAACCAGTTCGTCATGCCCGACCTGTCCGGCATGTTCTGGACGGACGCCGAACCGCGGCTACGGGCGCTGGGCTGGACGGGCATCCTGGACAAGGGCGCCGACGTCGACGCCGGCAGCTCCCAATCGCATCGGGTGGTGTATCAGAACCCGCCGGCGGGCGCCGGGGTCAACCGCGACGGCATCATCACGCTGAAGTTCGGTCAGTAGCCGTCGGATCGGCCGGGAAATACGGCCGCACCGCGGCGTGCACGTCATTCTCGAGCCGGCGCACCAACGTGTCGTCGCGCTCCCACCCGCAATCGGCGAGCCAGTTCGCCAGCATGCGGTGGCCGCCCTCGGTGAGGATCGACTCCGGGTGGAACTGGACGCCGTGGATCGGTAAATCGGTGTGCCGCACGCCCATGATCACGCCGCTCGGGGTGTGGGCCGTAACCTGCAGCACCGGCGGCAGCGACTCGGGCAGGATGGTCAGCGAGTGGTAGCGGGTTGCGGTGAACGGATCCGGAAGACCTTGCAGCACACCGGCATTGGTGTGATGGACGCTGCTGGTCTTACCGTGCAGCAGTTCGGGGGCGCGGTCGACGGTGGCGCCGAATGCGACGCCGATGGCCTGGTGCCCCAGGCAGACCCCGAGCAGCGGCGTCCGCTCGGCGGCACAGGCACGAACCATCGGAATCGAGGCGCCCGCGCGTTCCGGGGTGCCCGGCCCCGGACTGAGCAGCACCCCGTCGAACTGCCGGGCGACGGCGGCCTGATCGGCGAGCCGGGTGTCGTCGTTGCGCCAGACTTCGGCGTCCACACCCAGCTGACCGAGGTACTGCACCAGGTTGAACACGAAGCTGTCGTAGTTGTCGACAACCAAGATCCGCATCGTGTCAGGTTACCGTCCGCGGCCGCCGGTGTAGCTGGTCAGTGGACGTCAGTAGCCGATGGGGCCGTTGGGCTGCGCGAAATGCAGCCGGTCGGGCTCGGCATGACCGACGACCTGCACGTCGGACTTCACCTGTTCGTCGTAGCCGAGGCCGAAGCGGACCACGTATTGCTTGTACAGGAGCACCAGCGGAGCGGCTGCCAGGGCGGCTTGCATGGCCGCCGCGTTGCCGATCGCCGTGATCGTGTACGGCGGGCTGTAGGTCCGCCCGTTGAGCAGCAGCGTGTTGCCGACGCAGCGCGGCACCGACGTGGCGATGATCCGCTGGTCTTGCATCTGGATCGCCTCGGCGCCGGCGCTCCACAGCGCGTTGAGCACGGCCTCGATGTCTTGCTGATGCACCACCAGGTCGTCGGGGGAGGCGTCGCGCGGGAAGCGACCGTTGGCGTCGCGCTGGGCGTCGGCCAGCGTGACCACCAGGCCCGGCCCGTGCACCGGGCTCATCCCCGCCTCGCCCGCGAGTTGCGTGGAACGCCGCAGCATGGCCGACAGTGCGGCGTCCGAGGAGCGGCCGTGCGCGGCATCGATCTTGGCGGTCAGTTGCTCGCGTTGGGCGCTGAGACGGTTCACCGACGACTGCGTCTCACGGACCAGGTCCACCAGGCGCGGGGCGTCGCTGCGGCGGATTTCGGCGCCGCCGGAGACTCCGTGGGTTGCGGCGAGCAACAGGCCGGCCAGCAGACACACCACCGGGACGCCGAAGCGCCATGGCGACCGGCGCGTCTGGATCATCGAGTCTCCATTTCCTGGTCACCGTCCCAGGTGAGTTAGTCTCGTAGCCAAGCTATGGGTGCGACTGCACTGTTTATCGTTGCACCCCGTCCCGCTCACCGTGTCGTTGAGGTAATCCGCGAGGTAATCATGCCCAAGTCCAAGGTCCGCAAGAAGAACGACTTCACCGTCGGCGCGGTCAGCCGCACGCCGGTGAAAGTCAAGGTCGGGCCGTCGAGCGTGTGGTTCGTCGCGCTGTTCATCGGTCTCATGCTGATCGGCCTCGTCTGGCTGATGGTGTTCCAGCTGGCCGCCGTCGGGAGCCAGGCCCCGGCCGCCCTGAACTGGATGGCGCAACTGGGTCCGTGGAACTATGCGATCGCGTTCGCTTTCATGATCACCGGTTTGTTGCTCACGATGCGCTGGCACTGAGCGGGATGGTCGGTGTAATGAATTCATTTCCGGGTTGATTTGGTACGGCGTCAGCAACTTTCCGGCCACCCAATCACACGCGTGTGATTTATCCCCACTGTTGATAGCTGATGTGGATAACTGCATAGCCGGTGGTGGGAGGGGTTAAGGACTGCATGCAGCAAACACAATGGCAGCCGCACACGGCGGGAATCGCTGGTTGTGGAGCCGCGGGCGTTTTGATGGCTATCGCGGCTGTGACCGTGGTCACAGACCCGCCCGGGCGGATTCTGGCGGGCGTTGCCGCGGCGGGTCTGCTCTTGTTTGCCGGCGTGTCGTGGCACGCGCGTCCCAAGCTGGCAATCACAACCGGCGGGCTGATGCTGCGCGGCTGGTTCCGAACGCAGGTATTGCAGCATTCCGGCATCAAGATCATCCGCATCATGGAGTTTCGCCGCTACGGGCGCAAGGTGCGGTTACTCGAGGTCGAGACCGCCGACGGCGACCTGGTGCTGTTCTCCCGATGGGACCTCGGGACGGACCCGGTGGAGGTGCTCGACGCGCTCACCGAAGCCGGCTACGCGGGCCGCCAGCAGCCCTGAGCGGCCCGCGGCTGGTGCCGGGTTCAGGAGATGGTGATCGACTCGATGACGACCGGCTCGGTCGGACGGTCGTTGCCGTCGGTGCTCGTCGTGGAGATGGCGTCGACGACCTTTTGCGACTCCGGATCGGTCACTTCGCCGAAGATCGTGTGGCGCCGGTTCAGGTGCGGGGTCTGCCCGACGGTGATGAAGAACTGCGAGCCGTTGGTGCCGGGGCCCGCGTTGGCCATCGCCAGCAGGTAGGGCTTGTCGAATTGCAGTTCGGGGTGGAACTCGTCGGCGAACTTGTAACCAGGGCCGCCGCGACCGGTTCCGGTCGGGTCGCCACCCTGAATCATGAAGCCCCGGATCACCCGGTGGAAGACCGCGCCGTCATAGAAGGGGCCCGAAGAGCCTCCCGATGCGTTCTGCGTCGAGTACTCCTTGGTGCCCTGCGCCAGGCCAACGAAGTTGGCAACGGTCTTGGGCGCGTGGTTTCCGAAGAGGGCGACCTTGATGTCGCCGCGGTTGGTGTGGAGCGTCGCGGTAGCAGTCTGAAAGGGGCTGTTGGTCACGGCATGAGAGTCTGCCACTACGGGTGGGCGTTGCCGCACGCGGTGTCACCCAACGCGGACCGTCATCGAAATCGCCGCGCGCACGCACGACCGACGACGACGTCCCTATGCTGGCAGTCTGTTCAGTTACCCGGTCGGTGTCACGGCCGGCTCGTTCCACGGGACAGAAAGGCGACAGATGAGCGCGAAGGCGGATTCCCGGCTGACGCCGCGGCAGCGATTGGCCCGCGGCCTGAGCTATTCGGCGCAGGGACCGGTAGACCTCACCCGTGGGGTGGTCGGCCTGAGTGTCCAGTCCGCGCAGTCGACCGCGGCGCAGCTGCGCCGCCGGTATCAAGAGGGGCGGCTGGCCCGGGACCTCGCCGCGGCCCAGGAGACCCTTGCCCAGGAGCTGGCCGCCGCACAGGAAGTGGTGACGAGCCTGCCCCAGGCCCTGCAGGACGCACGGCGCGCGCAGCGTCGTGGCAAGCGCCCCTTGGTCTTCGCGGGTGTCGCCGTCGCCGTCCTCGCCGGCGGCGCCGCGGCGTTCAGCATCATCCGGCGCTCGGTGCGGGCGAAGCCCCAGGATCCCCAGTCGCGGCCGCCCAGCGTCGAGGTGCAGCCGCGGCCCTAGATCACCGCACAGCCAGCTGAAGCCGTTCGCGGCGACGGACCAGGACGCTCGGCAGCCATTCGCCGACGTCGGTCGCATCGATCCATGAAGTGCGCTCGAGCAGCATCCGCAGCACGATGTGGGCCTCCAAGCGGGCCAGCGCGGCACCCACGCAGAAATGCACGCCCTTACCGAAACTCACGTGGCCCTTGGCGGACGCGCGATCGAGCCGAAACTCGTTCGGATCCACGAAGTGTGTCGGGTCGCGGTTCGCCGCTCCCCACATCAGTAACAAGTGCGCGCCGGCCGGCACCTCGACCCCACCCAGCGTGGTGTCGCGCCACACGTGGCGGTAATGGCCGCGAAACGGCGACTCAAAGCGCAGCGTCTCTTCGATGAAACTACTTAGCAATTGCGGGTTTTCGCGAAGCTGCTGCTGGATCCCGGGGCGATCGGCAAGGATCCAGGCCGCGCTGCCGAGCAGCGACGCCGTCGATTCTCCCGCGGCACTGAAGAGGGTGAGCATGATGCCGAGCGCTGGCAGCTGTTCAAGTTCACCCGATGTGCAGCGCGCTGCCAGATCGGCGATCAGACCGTCTTCACTGTTGTCGCTTGCCTTTTCGAAGTGCTCGAGGACATAGCCGGAGAGTTCCATTGCGGCGACTCCGGCCGCTGTGAGCTGGTCGGGTGTGACGATCCCGTCGAGCAAGGTGGTGGTGGCGTAGCCGAGCCGAATGAGCCTGTCGACATCATCGTCGGGCAGCCCCAACAGTTTGCAGACCACCATCATCGGCAACCGGTTGGCGACCGCGCTCATCCACTCGATCTGACCGTCGCGCAGGTTCTGCTCCCAGAGAAGGTCCGCGGTCTGTGCGGCGAATTCTTCAATGATCCGAACACGTTTGGCCGACAAATGGGGTAGCAGGATCTTCCGGTGCATCGCATGAATCGGGTCGTCCGCGGTGGCCAATGTATGCATCGAGGCTCCCGGCGGTCCCATATCGAACGGTGTAACGCTGCCGTCCTCGTGAAACACCATGGTCGCCGTGAGGTTCGACGAAAAGTCGCCTACCCGATCGACGGCCTCAAGCACCGCGTCCCAACCGCATACCGCGTAGAAGACGGAGTCGCCGATGCGGTGCACCGGCGCCTCGGCGCGCATCCGGTCATACAGCGGGTACGGGTCCTGGATCGCCTCGCTGCCGAAGAATCGGATCGCCTTGTCCAACACGGCCATGCGTTTCAGGCTCGATGCAGCTCACCGGCGGGTCAATGGCATGCGGGAAAGTTGAGGAACGTTCGCGGCTCGCGGCCGAACGCGGCGGGCGGCGCCCACCCGTCGCCAGCAGCAACTTCGGCTGAGAAATCTGCGGAGTGAATTCTCGGCCTGAGAAAAGCGTTTCCGTAGCCCGCAGGCGGTGCAGCATGGACGGATGACTGGGAGTGATTGGTTGGTGGGCCGCGACCGCGGTAGTGAAGCCGCCGAACGGATCTATACCGCGGCGGCCGACCTCATCGCCCGCCGGGGATACGAGGATTTTTCGATCGAAGCCCTGGCCGCCCGGGTGCACTGCTCACCGGCGACGATCTATCGCCATGCCGGCGGCAAGGCGACGATCCGCGACGCCGTGATCCGCATCCAGGCCGCCCGCATCGTGGACACCACCCGTGATGCCATCGAGGACCTTCGAGGCCCCCAGCGGGTCGTGACCGCCACCATCATGGCGCTCGAACGGCTGCGCTCCGATCCGCTGGCCCAGCTCATGCGCTCGATCCACGCCGCCCCGGTCAGCGACTGGGTCATCAACTCACCGATCGTGACGGCCCTGGCCGCCGAGATGCTGGGGCCCGAGCACGACGATCCGCTGGCGGCGCAGTGGCTGATCCGCGTCTTCCTGGCGCTGTGGGGCTGGCCCCTCAAAGATGCCGCCGCCGAGCGGGCCCTGGTGGAACGCTTTCTCGGATCGTCCTACGCGGGAGCCGGGGAAGGGGCGTGACTTGTGGAGCCTAGGGGAATCGAACCCCTGACACCCGCCTTGCAAAGGCGGTGCTCTACCAACTGAGCTAAGGCCCCTCATCGTGACTGGGTGGTTGACCTTGGTCATCCACAGCCACGTGCCAGACCTCGACTCCGCGTCGGGACCACGCCACCGCTGCCAATACGGCGATAAGTCCCAGCGGCAGTGCGAGTCTTACGCAACGTCTTGACGGGCACATGGTTGTGGGCCTAGGAGGACTCGAACCTCCGACCTCTTCGTTATCAGCGAAGCGCTCTAACCGCCTGAGCTATAGGCCCGTACTCGCGTACGGCCGAGCGACGAGATTACCGCACTCCCCGCCCGACTCCCAAAAACGCAGCGTCCACTGCTAGTCCCGATCCGCCAACGTCACCTCGACACCGCCGATCAGATCGGTGGTCAGGTTGTAGACGAACGCAGCGATGGTGGCCATCGCGGTCAGCAACACGATGTTGACCAGCCCGATCAGGACCGCGCCGCCGAAAATCGTGCCGCTGGACACCAGTTCGCCGCTGCTGCCGCTGGTGTTGTTGAGCAGGTCACCGACGTTGCTGTTCAACTTCGACCACACGCCCATGCCGCCGAGCACCAGGTAGAGGAACGCGACGGCGATCATCCAGACGAAGAACAGCGCCACCGAGAGCAGCAGCGACACCTTCAGGGTGCTCCACGGATCGATGCGGCGGATCTGCATGCTGGCCCGCACCGGGCCCCGCGTTCGCCGTGACACCTGCACCCGGTTGTCCCGGTTATCCCGGCCTTCCCGGCTTTCGGCGGTGGCCGACCGTCCGGACCCCGACGCGCTCGGCGACTCGGCGGGGCGCTCGGGCGCGGGTTTGCGGTGCGGGCCGCGCGGCACTCCACCGGACAGGTCCGGCAACTCGCTCGCGTAGGCCTCGGTCGCAGAGGTCTCGGCGCGGGCGGGCGCGCGCTCAGGCTCCTTGGCGTGCGCCGGAGCGCCGGCGCCGGGCGCCGCGGTGCCGGAGATGAAGCGGTTCAGCCGGGCCTCGACGCCGCCGGCCTGGCCCGAGGGCCGCTTCTCGGTGGGCGGTTCGTTATGCCGAGGCCCCGGCTGCTGGGGTCGGGTGCCGCCGCGCTGCCACGGTGGCCCGTCCCCACCGTCTTGGGCGCGGCCACCCGGTGCCGGTGGCGCCGCGCGGCGCACACCGGCTCGCTCAACCGAACCATCCCCGTTGGGGGCATCCCCCTTTTTGGGGGCGCCCGGCTCGTTCGGTGAGGTCACCCCGACTCCTTAGGTCTCCTACTCGGCCCGCCACGCGGCCCGACCGTCATCGGGCTGAGTCTAGTGGCTCGCTACCGACTAGCTGTCCGACTCCGTGGCACCGTCGATTTCCTCGACGACTTCGTCCGCGTTCGCCTCGGCGTTGCGGGCGATGGCCAGCAGCGTGTTCTCTTCACCGAGGTTCATCAGGCGCACGCCCTTGGTCTGCCGTCCCGCCTTGCGGACCTGGCCCGCTGCGGTGCGGATGACGCCGCCTCCCGAGGTGATCGCGTACAGCTCGCTGTCCTCATCGACAATCAACGCACCAACCAGCCTGCCACGCCGGCGGTCGTACATCACCGTCAGGACGCCCTTGCCGCCGCGGCCCTGCACCGGATATTCCTCGATCGCGGTGCGCTTGGCATACCCACCAGACGTTGCCACCAGCAGATAGGTTCCCTCGCGGACCACGTTGAGCGACAACAGGTAGTCGTCAGCGTTGAACCGCATGCCCTGCACACCCGAGGTGGCTCGGCCCATCGGCCGCAGCGCATCGTCGGTCGCCGAGAACCGGATGGACTGGCCGTTGGCCGAGACCAACAGCAGGTCCTCGTCGGCGGAGCAGAGCACCGCGCCGACGAGCTCGTCGTTGTCGCGCAGGTTGATCGCCACGATTCCGCCCGAGCGGTTGGAGTCGAAGTCGGTCAGCTTGGTCTTCTTCACCAGCCCGTTGCGGGTGGCCAGCACCAGGTACGGGGCATCCTCGTAACCGCGGATCTGGATGACCTGGGCGATGCGCTCCTCGGGTTGGAACGCCAGCAGGTTGGCGACGTGCTGACCGCGCGCCGTTCGCGACGCCTCCGGCAGTTCGTACGCCTTGGCCCGGTAGACCCGGCCCTGGGTGGTGAAAAACAGGATCCAGTCGTGCGTGGAGCACACGAAGAAGTGCCGCACGATGTCGTCCTGCTTCAGGCCGGCGCCCTGCACACCCTTGCCGCCGCGTTTCTGGCTGCGGTACAGGTCGGTCTTGGTGCGTTTGGCGTAACCGGTCTCGGTGATGGTGACGACGACGTCCTCGCGGGCGATCAGGTCCTCGTCGTTGACGTCACCGTCGGCGGCGATGATCCGGGTCCGGCGCTCGTCGCCGTGCTTGTCGACGATCTCGGCGAGCTCGTCGTGCACGATGCGGCGCTGCCGCTCCGGCTTGGCCAGGATGTCTTCCAGGTCCGCGATCTCGGCTTCGATCTTGGCCAGGTCGTCGACGATGCGCTGGCGCTCCAGGGCGGCCAGCCGGCGCAGCTGCATGTCCAGGATCGCCTGGGCCTGGATTTCGTCGATGTCCAGCAGCTCGATCAGGCCGGCCCGGGCGATCTCCACGGTCTCCGACGCGCGGATCAGGGCGATCACCTCGTCGAGCGCGTCGAGCGCTTTGACCAGACCGCGCAAGATGTGCGCGCGCTCGTTGGCCTTGCGCAACCGGTAGGTGGTGCGCCGGACGATCACGTCGAGTTGATGCGCGACGTAGTGGCGGATCATCTGGTCGAGGCGCAGCGTGCGCGGCACCCCGTCGACGATCGACAACATGTTCGCCCCGAAGCTGGTCTGCAGCTGGGTGTGCTTGTAGAGGTTGTTCAGCACCACCTTGGCGACGGCGTCGCGCTTGATCTCCACCACGATGCGCAGGCCGACGCGGTCGCTGGACTGGTCTTCGATGTTGGAGATGCCGGCCAACTTGCCGTCGCGCACCTGCTCGGCGATCGAGGTGATGAAGTTGTCGTGGTTCACCTGGTAGGGCAACTCGGTGATCACCAGCGAGGTGCGGCCGCGTGAATCCTCTTCTACCTCAACGACTCCGCGCATCCGGATCGACCCGCGGCCGGTGGTGTACGCATCGTGGATGCCTTGTGATCCGACGATCAGACCGTGGGTGGGGAAGTCCGGACCCTTGACCCGCTCGCAGACCGCGGCCAGCGTCGCCTCTTCATCGGCTTCGTGATTGTCCAGGCACCAGTAGACGGCTTCGGCCAGCTCGCGCAGGTTATGCGGGGGGATGTTGGTCGCCATTCCCACGGCGATACCGCCCGAGCCGTTGGCCAGCAAGTTGGGGAACCGGCTCGGCAGCACGGTCGGCTCCTGCACACGACCGTCGTAGTTGGGAATGAAATCGACTGTCTCCTCGTCGATTTCGCGCAGCATCTCCATCGCGAGCGGGGTCAGTCGCGCCTCGGTGTACCGCATGGCGGCCGGCGGGTCGTTACCGGGCGAGCCGAAGTTGCCCTGGCCGTCGACGAGCGGATAGCGCAGCGACCACGGCTGCGCCATGCGCACCAGCGTGTCGTAGATCGACGCGTCGCCGTGCGGGTGATAGTTACCCATCGTCTCGGCGACCGACCGCGCCGACTTCGCGTGGCTGCGATCCGGGCGGAACCCGGAGTCGTACATCGCATAGAGCACCCGACGGTGCACCGGCTTGAGACCGTCGCGCACCTCGGGCAGCGCGCGGCCCACGATCACGCTCATCGCGTAATCGATGTAGCTGCGCTGCATCTCCTGCTGGATGTCGACCGGTTGGATCCGGTCGACGGAGTCGTCGCCAGGCGGCAGCGTGGTGTCAGTCATGAATTCCTCGTTGGTCGGTCAACGGTGGCCGGTCTGAATCGCTCAGCCGTCTAGACATCTAAGAAGCGAACGTCCTTGGCATTACGGGTGATAAAGCTGCGGCGCGCGTCGACGTCCTCGCCCATCAGGATGGAGAACAGCTCGTCGGCGGCCGCGGCGTCGTCGAGTGTGACTTGGCGCAGCACTCGGACGCTGGGATCCATTGTGGTTTCCCACAATTCCTTGGCGTCCATTTCGCCAAGACCCTTGTAACGCTGGATACCGTCGTCCTTGTTAATCTTCTTGCCCGCCTTCTGGCCGGCCTCCAGCAAGCCGTCACGCTCGCGGTCGGAGTAGGCGAATTCGGGATCGCTGCGTTGCCATTTCAGCTTGTACAGCGGCGGCTGCGCCAAGAACACGTGCCCGTGTTCGATCAGCGGTCGCATGAAACGGAACAGCAGCGTCAGCAACAATGTCGAGATGTGCTGACCGTCGACATCCGCGTCGGCCATCAGCACGATCTTGTGGTAGCGCAGCTTGGCGATGTCGAACTCGTCGTGGATGCCGGTGCCCAGCGCGGTGATGATCGCCTGGACCTCGGTGTTCTTCAGAACCCGGTCAATGCGGGCCTTTTCGACGTTGATGATCTTGCCGCGCAGCGGCAGGATGGCCTGGAACATCGAGTCGCGGCCGCTCTTGGCCGAGCCGCCCGCCGAGTCGCCCTCCACCACATACAGTTCCGACTTGCGCGGATCGGTGGAGCGGCAGTCGGCGAGCTTGCCGGGCAGCCCGCCGAGATCCGTTGCGCTCTTGCGGCGCACCAACTCTCGTGCTTTGCGGGCGGCGATGCGGGCCTGCGCCGACGACACCGCCTTGTTGACCACGACCTTGGCGTCCGCGGGGTTGGCTTCGAACCAGTGCGTGAGTTGTTCGTTGCAGACCTTCTGCACGAAGGACTTCACCTCGGTGTTGCCCAGCTTGGTCTTGGTCTGGCCCTCGAACTGCGGCTCGCTGACCTTGACCGAGATCACCGCGGCCAGGCCTTCGCGGATGTCATCGCCGGTGAGGTTGGGGTCCTTGTCCTTGAGCAGCTTCTTGTCTTTGGCGTACTTGTTGACCACTGTCGTCAGCGCGCTGCGGAAGCCCTCCTCGTGCGTGCCGCCCTCGTGGGTGTTGATGGTGTTGGCGAAGGTGTGCACCGACTCCGAGTAGCCGCCGTTCCACTGCATCGCGATCTCGACCTCGTGGCCGGGACCCTTGCCGTCGAAGTCGATGATGCTCTGCTGGATCGGGCTCTTGGTGCGGTTGATGTGTTTGACGAAGTCGACCAGGCCACCGGGGTAGTGGAAGGTGCGGTGCTTAACCTTATGTGGCGCAGTGGATTCCGCGGCCTTCTCCTCCGCCGACTTGGGCGCTTCGGCGGTGTCGCTGACGACCTCGTCGACCACCTCTTCGTTGCTCACCCGTTCGTCGGTGAGGTTGATGGTCAAACCCTTGTTGAGGAAGGCCATTTCCTGCAGCCGGCGCGCCACCGTCTCGAAGTCGTATTCGGTGGTCTCGAAGATTTCCGGGTCGGCCCAGAACCGGATCGTGGTGCCGGTGCGCTTGGTCGCCTCGCCCTGTTTGAGGGTGCCGGGGACCGCGCGGTCGTAATACTGCGACCATTCGTGGCCGTCGCGGGCGATGTCGACCTCGAGCCGGGTCGAGAGCGCGTTGACCACCGACACACCGACACCGTGCAGACCACCACTGACGTTGTAACCGCTGTTCTCGCCGCCGAATTTGCCGCCCGCATGCAGCTGCGTCATCACGACGTCGACGGTGGGGGCACCGGTGGCGTGCATCGCGACCGGAATACCGCGCCCGTTGTCGGAGACCTCTACGCTGCCGTCGTCGAGAATCCGGACGTCGACCTTGTCGGCGTAGCCGGCCATCGCCTCGTCGACCGAGTTGTCCACCACCTCCCAGATGAGGTGGTGCAGACCACGCTCACCCGTGGACCCGATGTACATACCGGGGCGTTTGCGGACGGCCTCGAGGCCCTCGAGCACGGTGATCGCTGAAGCGCCGTAATCGTCTTGTGCCTTCTTCTTCTGGGCAGCCACGGTCGGAATGCTCTCCTTGGGGTTTCATGCGGGCGGTTCCAGTCACCGCAACAGTCGCATCCTGCCAGTCTAGCGTGAACAGGCATCCGCACCGATTTTCTGGCCGCGTTTCTACCCAGCTAACCGCGCCGTGCGCACGATTTCTTTATTCTCGCCGCGTCCCGACGTGCGTCGAGGGGGTCCGCGTCGTCCTGGCGGATTTCAGCGGCCTGTGGACGAAGCGTGATCTGGGGATGCGGGGTCGCCGCCAACCTCCCTAGCCGTACGTGTCGCGCGGCCCTCGTCCAGCGATGTGACGCGGCCCCTTGCGCCAGGAGGGCGCTGCCGGGCCGGTGATCTTCAACGACGTCACCACGCCGTTGCCGACGGCGGCGGCGATCTTGGCCAATAACTGCGACTGAATCATTCGCAGCTGGGTCGCCCACGCCGTCGATTCGGCGGCCACGCTCAGCACACCGTCGTTCAGCGCGGTCGGCACCGCGTGGTCGGCGATCTGATGGCCGACGACGGTCGCCCAGTTGCCCAGCACCGTGCCCTCGGCGACCTGCGCGGACCACCCACGTTTTCTCGCCAGGTCACGCGCCAGGCTACCCAGCGGCTGCGGGTCGCGTGCGTCAGGTCCCGGCCCCGACCAACTGCGCCGCTGACCCGCGACCCGGCGCGGGGCGGGGGCCGCCGCCCGGCCGCGGCCGGCGTCTTTACCCTGAGCCCGCGCCGCGGCCCGGGCCTCCTCGAGGGTGCGGCGGACCAGATCGATGCCACTCAGGGCATTCGACGGGGCCCGGGGTCCCTCATCAACACCGGTCATGAGTGCATCTCCGACACCCGGCCCGAGTCGCTGTCACGCAAATCGACGTGCACCTGGCGGGCGTCCCAGCCGGCCGGGATATCTTCCAGCACCGCCGCGGTGACCAGCACCTGTTCGGCGGATTCGGCGACCGTGGCCAGCGCGCGGCGCCGGGCGGCGTCGAGTTCGGCGAAGACGTCGTCGAGCAACAACACGGGTTCGCTTTCTTCGGCCCTCAGCAATTCGTATGCGGCCAGCCGCAGCGACAACGCTAATGACCACGATTCGCCATGGCTGGCAAAGCCTTTCGCGGGCTGGTCCCCAAGCCACAATTCCAGATCGTCGCGGTGCGGGCCGACAAGACACATGCCGCGTTCGAGCTCCGCGTCGCGGCGCGCCGACAACGCCGCCAGCAGGGCGGCTTCCAAGAACTCCCGGTCGGCGCCGGCGATGTCCGCCGCGGCCTGGGCGCCCAGGCTGGAGCGATAGCCGATGGATGCGGCGCGTGATCCCGGGGCCAGCAGCTGGTAGGCCTTTTCGACCTCTGGCGTCAACTGGTTCACCAAATCAATACGGGCGGCCATTAATTGGGCGCCGTGTTCGGCCAGGCGACTGTCCCACACGTCGAGCGTGTCCAGTGCGCTCTGGTCGCCGCGGTAGCGCGCCCCGGACAGGGATTTCAACAGCGCGGTGCGCTGCCGCAGCACCTTTTCGTAGTCGGCGCGCACCGCGGCCACCGCCGGGCGGCGCACCGTCGCCAGATCGTCGAGGTAGCGGCGCCGGTCGGATGGATCGCCCCGCACCAACGCCAGGTCTTCGGGGGCGAACAGCACCGCGCGCAGCACCCCAATCACCTCGCGCGTACTGCGCACCGGAGAACGATTGAGCCGCGCCTTATTCGCCCGGCCCGCCGCGATCTCCAGATCGACCGCACACTCCCTGCCTTCGTTGACCACGATCGTGGAAACCACCGCGCGCTCGGCCCCGGCGCGGATCAACGGCGCGTCCGTGCCCACCCGGTGCGAGCCCATAGTGCTCGAATACCACAGCGCCTCAAGGAGATTCGTCTTCCCGAAGCCGTTGGATCCAATGAAGACCGTCCGACCAGGCTGCAATTCGAGGTCGGCGTGTGCCCAGGACCGGAAGTCGCGCAGTCCCAAATGCCGGACGTACACCTAGCCAGGCAACCGGACAGGCATCAACAAGTAGACGTAATCGGTCGGCAGGGCGCTGTACGGACCCGGGCCGGTCGGGTGGCTGTCGTCGCTCAAGGCCGGCCGCAACAGCGCCGGCTTGCCCGGCGTCGTGAAGCCGAACGACACCAGCTCGGAATGGACCGACCCCAACCCGTCGGTCAGATACGTCGGGTTGAACGCGATGGTCAACGGCTCGCCGACGAAATCGACCGCGAGGTCTTCTTCGGCCCGGCCGACATCGTCGGCACCGGCCGACAAGCGCAGCGATCCCTCACTGAATTCCATCCGCACCTGGGCGCCCCGGTCGGCGACCAACGCCACCAGCTTGATCGCCTCGGTCAATTCGGCCACGTTGATGGTGGCGACGGCCGTGTGCTCGGCCGGCAGCAGTTGGCGGAACTTCGGGAATTCCGCGTCCAGCAGACGGGTGGTGGAGCGCTTGCCGTTCCCGCTGATGCCGAGCAATCCGTCTTTCCCGACGCCCGAACCCGCACCCAGTGCCAACCGGACCTCGGAGCCGTCGGCCCCGGTCCGGGCGGCTTCGGCCAATGTCTTGGCCGGCACCAGGACCGCCGCTTCGATGTCCGGCGAGGCCGCCGACCAGGTCAGCTCGCGAACCGCCAGGCGGAATCTGTCGGTGGCCGCCAAAACCACCGTGTCCCCCGAAATCTCAACCCGGATCCCGGTCAACATCGGCAGCGTGTCGTCGCGGCCGGCCGCGATGGCCACCTGGCTGATCGCCTCGGCGAACAAGTCGGCGGGCAGCGTCCCGGTCTCTTCTGGCAGCGCCGGCAGCGTCGGGTAATCCTCGACGGCCATCGTCGGCAACGAGAACCTGGCGTTTCCGCAGTGCAGTGCCACCCGGTTGCCGTCGACGTAGAAGTCGATGGGCTTGTTGGGCAGCGCCCGCACGATGTCCGACAACAGCCGGCCGGACACCAAAACACTTCCCGGAGAAGCGATTTCGGCTGCAACCTGCGCCTCGGCGGAAACCTCGTAATCGAATCCGGAGATCGTCAGGCCCTCATCGGTGCCGGACAGCAGCACACCGGAGAGCACCGGCACCGCGGGTCTGGACGGCAGGTTCTTCGCCACCCACGACACCGCGTCGGCGAAAGACTCCCGCACCAAACGAAATTTCAAGTCGCTGAGGCCAGCCGTCGTCGTCGCCGCGTCCATAGCGTCCCTTCACCTACTCAGCGTTTCGAATCCATTGGCTAGCCTCCCCCCGCTAGCACGGGGCTCCGCCACGAACGCCGATGACATGTGATGAGCCAACGGCGACCGCAACGGCAGTCGAAGAACAACCGTAGATCCTTCGACGCCATCTTGAAAGCTAATCGCAAACCCCGACAACCCGAGCTGACCAAGCCTCGGACGACGAGTGTGCACCGGGCGTTCCCAAGCCTGTATTTCAAAGAAGAACCGATGAAGAGATCTCAGTACCAGTATTAAGGCCTGTGCAAGCTGGGGACAGCGGCCTCTCGGCCCAGCTAGCGCCGCGATCGGCTTGTGCATCGCCGCATGAACACCTGTGGGCGAGGTGTTGGGCGGGTGGGGACGAATGACAACTGTGCACCCAAGCGGTGTTACTACACCGGCGATTAATTGCGTTGTGCACAGTCCTACCCACATCCCCTCGCTGTGGCGGGTGTGACAGACGGGTGTGAAGTTTCTCGAAAAAAATTACGAGCACGCGCAGCGAAAGCCCGGAATCAGGGCCGGGAGCGCCGGGGAGAGAAGAGATTTCAGCGCTTGGAGCGCTGACGGATGCGAGTGGTGAGCTCCTTGACATGATCAAAAACCTCACGCCGCTCGGCCATCTCGGACAAGATCTTGCGCTGCGCGTACATGACCGTGGTGTGGTCGCGGCCGAATGCCTGCCCGATCTTGGGTAATGACAGATCGGTGAGCTCGCGGCACAGATACATCGCGATCTGGCGCGATTGGGCCAGCGCTCGGGTCTTGCCGGGGCCGCGGAGCTCTTCGACCGTGGTGTCGAAGTATTCGGCGGTGGCCGCCATGATGGTGGCCGCGCTGATCTGCATGGTGCTGGCGTCGGCGATCAGATCGCGAAGCACAATCTCGGCCAGCGCCTTGTCGATCGGCGTCTTGTTCAGCGAGGCGAATGCCGTGACGCGGATCAGGGCGCCTTCGAGCTCACGGATGTTGCGCTCGATGCTGCTGGCGATCAGCTCGAGGACATCGTCGGGCACCGCCAGCCGCTCCATCTGTGCTTTCTTGCGCAGGATGGCGATCCGGGTTTCCAGTTCGGGGGGCTGTACGTCGGTGATCAGGCCCCACTCGAACCGCGTCCGCAGCCGATCTTCCAGCGTGGCCAGCTGTTTGGGTGGGCGGTCCGAGGAGATGACGATCTGTTTGTTGGCGTTGTGCAGCGTGTTGAAGGTGTGGAAGAACTCTTCCTGGATACCTTCCTTGCCCTCGATGAACTGAATGTCATCGACCAGCAGCACGTCGACGTCGCGATAGCTGCGCTTGAACGCGACCTTGCGGTCGTCGCGCAGCGAGTTGATGAAGTCGTTGGTGAATTCCTCGGTGGAGACGTACTTGACTCGCATGCCCGGGAACAGCCGCTGCGCGTAATTGCCGGCGGCGTGCAACAAGTGGGTCTTGCCGAGACCGGACTCGCCCCAGATGAACAAAGGGTTGTAGGCCCGCGCCGGCGCTTCGGCGATCGCCAGGGCGGCGGCGTGGGCGAACCGGTTGGAGGCACCGATGACGAACGTGTCGAAGGTGTAGCGGCGGTTGAGGCTCGTCCCGGCGGCGACGGCCGGATCGATCGCGTGCGGCCGCTCGGTGAAGTAGTTCGGCCACCCCGGCTGGCTGTCGGTGACCGTCTCGCCGTTGTCGAACGCTTCGTCGTTGTCGCCGGCCGCGCCGTCGGCGGGGAAGGCAGGTTCGGTTCCGGGGAACGGTTCGGCCGGCGGGATGAGCGCGTCCTCGACGTCGTCGGGCGGGGGAGCGATGCGAACACCCAGTTGAATCTGCTGGCCGAGGCGCCGGCTGAGCGCATCGGTGATGGGTGCCCGCAGATGTCGTTCGATCTCGTTTTGCACGAAGCTGCTCGGCACCGACAGCAGCGCGAATCCCTCGACGATGGTCAGTGGGCGGACAAGATTGAGCCAGGCCCGCTGCTGGGGAGTGAGGGGTGTGACCAGGGTCGTGCGGTTGGCCGTCATGCCGTCCGCAGGAGGCTCCCCGTTGAGCTCGGAAACGACCGCATTCCACACTGCCGTGAAACTGGAACCGGGGTCATCGGTCAACGACGCATCTCCCTGGTTCTCGAACGTCCCGACCCGAGTCACACACGCTAGGCGACAAAGCAACTGTCCACATAGTTATACACAGGTGTGGACAGGATGATCGTAGGCGAGCCACAACCTACCGGCGACGGCTCGCGATCTCCGCGCTGGAAGAGAACCTCGGAAGGTTGTCTAGGCAGCTAGTCGATCCACCATCCTCGCTTCGTTGTCGAGCGCTGCTTTAGTCTAAATCGACTTCGCAGAAGCTAACAGTTTTCCGTTCGGCTGCCAACCGTTCTGCTGCATTCCAATCCGGTCATTTAGGGTACGTGGGGCTTGCTTCGGCTCGTTATGGTAGCCACGTCCGCGGCGAGTGTGACCGAAACGGAAAATCTTTCCGGCAGGCGGGCGCGGCTTCGTTGCGGCAGGCCAGGTTTGACCAGGCGAAGCCTCGTCAGTACCCTCAAACAGTCGCCCGAAAGTCGGCGATACGGCTGCGACCCGAACCACCTGGGGACCGCGCCGGCCAGTAGCACCAAGACCACCTCCGGTCGAACCGCAGACGAGCCCGATGCGAAACGTCTGAGCGGCCGGATGGCAACACAACGAGGAGAACGTCGTGGCCAAGGGCAAGCGGACCTTCCAGCCGAATAACCGGCGCCGAGCCCGCGTGCATGGCTTCCGCCTGCGGATGCGCACTCGTGCCGGACGCGCGATCGTGTCCGGTCGGCGCCGCAAGGGTCGCCGCGCGCTCTCTGCCTGATCGCAACGTCAGGTCCTTCGGCGGTGCTTCCCGCACGCAACCGCATGACGCGGTCAATTGACTTTGACGCGACGGTGAAGCGCGGGATTCGGATGGCACAGCCCGATCTCGTCGTGCATTTTCACCGCGGCGAAGACGGTGACGAAATCCAAGCGCCGCGCGTCGGACTGGTGGTCGGCAAGCCAGTCGGGTCCGCCGTCGAGCGCCACCGGGTCGCTCGTCGGCTGCGGCACGTCGCCCGAACACTGCTGGGCGAGCTCAGCCAATCCGATCGGTTGGTGATCCGCGCGCTGCCCAGCAGCCGCACCGCCTCCTCCGCCCGACTCGAGCAGGAACTGCGCCGGTGTTTGCGACGCGTGCCGGCGGCAGGAAGCAAGCCGTGACGATCTCGACCCGGCTGCGGGCATCGGTTGGCGACGCCGGACGAGCGACCGCCCGCGGAGTGATTTTCGTGATCCAGCTGTATCGGCATATGGTGTCGCCGCTACGTCCGGCCACGTGTCGCTTCGTCCCGACCTGCAGCCAATACGCGGTCGATGCGCTCAACGAGTACGGCCTGATTCGGGGGAGCTGGTTGGCTGCGGCCAGACTCGCCAAGTGCGGACCATGGCATGAAGGCGGCTGGGACCCGATCCCGGACCGCCCCGGATGCCACGTGAATTGCCAAGATGCCAGCGACGCCCGGGTCCCCCGAGCGGCGCGAGGGGAGAGTGAATCTTTTGTTTGATTTCTTCAGTCTCGACTTCGTCTACTACCCGGTGTCGTGGATCATGTGGGTCTGGTACAAGTTGTTCGCCTCCATGCTGGGGCCGTCGAACTTCTTCGCCTGGGCGCTGTCGGTGATGTTCTTGGTCTTCACGCTGCGGGCGTTGCTCTACAAGCCGTTCGTCCGGCAGATCCGTACCACGCGCCAGATGCAGGAGCTGCAGCCCCAGATCAAGGCGCTGCAAAAGAAGTACGGCAAGGATCGCCAGCGGATGGCGCTCGAGATGCAGAAGCTGCAGCGCGAACACGGGTTCAACCCGATCCTGGGCTGCCTGCCGATGCTGGCGCAGATCCCGGTGTTCATCGGTCTGTATCACGTGCTGCGTTCGTTCAACCGGACTACCGGCGGGTTCGGGCAGCCCCACCTGTCGGTGGCGCAGAACCGGCTCACCGGAAACTACGTCTTCACCCCGACCGACGTCGGCCACTTCCTGGACGCGAACTTGTTCGGCGCACCGATCGGCGCCTTCATGACCCAGCGCACCGGGTTAGACGCGTTCACCTTCTTCAGTCGGCCGGCCGTGATCGCGGTCGGGCTGCCGGTGATGATCCTGGCCGGCGTCGCGACCTACTTCAACAGCCGGGCCTCGGTGGCGCGGCAGAGCCCGGAGGCGGCGGCCAACCCGCAGACCGCGATGATGAACAAGCTCGCGCTGTACGTGTTCCCGCTTGGCGTCGTCGTCGGTGGCCCGTTCCTTCCGCTGGCGATCATCCTGTACTGGTTCGCCAACAACATCTGGACCTTCGGGCAGCAGCATTACGTCTTCGGGATGATCGAGAAAGAGGACGAAGCCAAGAAGCAGGAAGCGATCCAGCGCCGGGCGGCGAACGCCCCGGCGCCGGGTGCCAAGCCGAAGCGGAATCCCAAGGCGGCATCGTCGGGTGGCAACGGCTCGTCGACGCCCGACGCCGAGACGGCTGCGTCCGGTTCGGGGAGCGCGGATTCCGATGGGGCCGACGCGCCGGCCGCCGAGGCGAGCGACGGCCCGACCAACCGCACACCACGGCCCGGGGCGCGGCCGAAAAAGCGCAAACGCTGATACGGGCGGAATGACTAACAGGGCCGCCGGGACAGGGCGATCCGAATTGGGCTGGGGCCCATTGATTGAGGGAGAGAAGACATGACAGACGCCGAGACCACCGAGCGCGACGTCGATACCGAACTCGACACGCAATCGGCCGCCGAGGATGCCGCCGAGTCGGACCCGGAGGAGATCGATGATCTGGAGGAGCGCTTGGTCGCCGAGGGCGAGATAGCCGGCGACTACCTCGAAGAGTTGTTGGACCTGTTGGACTTTGACGGCGATATCGATCTGGACGTCGAGGGCAGCCGCGCCGTCGTGAGCATCGACGGCAGCGACGACCTGAACAAGTTGGTGGGCCGCGGCGGAGAGGTGCTCGACGCGCTGCAGGAGCTCACCCGGCTGGCGGTGCACCAGAAGACGGGCGTGCGGAGCCGGTTGATGCTCGACATCGCGAGCTGGCGTCGGCGGCGCCGGGAGGAGTTGGCGGCGCTGGGCGACAAGGTCGCGCGCCGGGTGCTCGAATCGGGCGAACGTGAAGAGCTCTCGCCGATGACGCCGTTCGAACGAAAGATCGTGCACGACGCCGTCGCCGCGGTGGCCGGGGTGCACAGCGAGAGCGAGGGCGTCGAGCCGTCGCGCCGCGTGGTCGTCCTGCACGACTGACCCCGCCAAGTTACAGCCATGTAGTTCCCTCCCGTCGTACTCCGAAGGTTGACAGTGCGCGTCCCGACTAGAGGATGTTTCACGTGAAACATGTCGGTTCCGCCGATGCGGCGGGCTCGGCGGGGGAGGGCGCCGACCAAGGCTCGTCGCCGGACGCGGCGGCCGCCGTCTTCGGTGAGCGGCTGGGCATCGCCCGCCGGTACGCGGAGGTTTTGGCCACCGCCGGTGTGGAGCGAGGGCTGCTCGGGCCGCGGGAGGTCGACCGCATCTGGGACCGCCACATTCTAAATAGCGCGGCCCTCGCCGAGCTCCTCCATCCGGGAGAGCGCCTCATCGACATCGGGAGTGGGGCGGGCCTGCCGGGGATACCGCTGGCGATCGCGCGGCCCGATCTCGACGTCGTCCTGCTCGAACCGTTGCTGCGCCGCAGCGAATTTCTCAACGAGGTCATCGACGAACTAGGGTTAGCCGTCGAGGTGGTCCGTGGCCGTGCGGAGTTACCGGGAGTGCGCAACCGGTTCGGGGAGAGGGATGCTGCGGTGTCGCGAGCGGTTGCATCGTTGGACAAGCTGACGAAGTGGAGCTTGCCCCTGCTTCGGCCCGACGGTCGGATGCTCGCCATCAAGGGGGAGCGGGCGTCCGACGAAGTTGAACAGTACCGGCGTGTGATGGCTGCATCGGGCGCCGCTGATGTCAGGGTGGTGACATGTGGCGCGAACTATTTGCGTCCCCCCGCAACCGTAGTTTCAGCGCGCCGCCGAAAGCCGCCGCACCACAAGCCGGCACGGACCGGGAAGGCCCGAACCCGATGACTTCTCCTGAAGATTGGCCGGTGGCTCACCACGCACCGGAGGACGTTCGCGAGACGGCGGCGCCCGCGCCGGCGGCCAATGTTTCACGTGAAACAACGGCCGAATTCGACACCCCAATCGGGGCGGCCGCCGAACGCGCGATGCGGGTGCTGCACACCACGTACCCGCCGCTGCGCCGGCCGTCCCATCGCCGCGTTTTCACCGTCGCCAACCAAAAGGGCGGCGTGGGCAAGACGACCACCGCTGTCAACCTCGCGGCGGCGCTCGCGCTGCAGGGACTCAAGACCCTCGTCATCGATCTCGACCCCCAAGGCAACGCGAGCACGGCGCTCGGTATCACCGACCGGCAGTCGGGCACACCGTCGTCGTACGAGGTCTTGCTCGGCGAGGTTTCGGTGCACGATGCGCTGCGTCAGAGCCCGCACAACGAGCGGCTGTTCTGCATCCCGGCCACGATCGACCTGGCGGGCGCCGAGATCGAATTGGTCAGCATGGTGGCGCGCGAGAATCGGTTGCGCACCGCATTGGCCGATTTGGACAACCTCGACTTCGACTGCGTCTTCATCGATTGCCCGCCATCCCTCGGCCTGCTGACGATCAATGCGCTCGTCGCCGCGCCGGAGGTGATGATCCCGATCCAGTGTGAGTACTACGCGCTCGAGGGTGTCTCGCAGCTGATGCGCAACATCGAGATGGTGAAGGCGCACCTCAATCCCAAGCTCGAGGTGACCACGGTGGTGCTGACCATGTATGACGGCCGCACCAAACTGGCGGACCAGGTCGCCGAAGAGGTACGCCGCTACTTCGGGAGCAAGGTGCTGCGCACGGTGATTCCGCGCAGCGTCAAGGTGTCCGAGGCGCCGGGCTACAGCATGACCATCATCGATTACGACCCCGGTTCTCGCGGGGCGATGAGCTATCTCGATGCGAGCCGTGAACTCGCCGAGCGCGATTGACCACCATCCGCGAAGGGACGACGATGACGCAGCCGTTACGCAAGAAGGGCGGCCTCGGCCGAGGCCTGGCTTCGCTTATTCCGACCGGCCCCGCGGAGGGCGACTCGGGACCGGCGACGCTCGGGCCGCGGATGGGCGACGCCGCCGCCGATGTCCTAATCGGGGGACCGCCGCCGCAGGACGCGTCGTCGATGGGCGCGGTCTACCGCGAGATCGCGCCGGCCGACATCGAGCGCAACCCGCGTCAGCCACGGCAGGTCTTCGACGAGGAAGCGCTGTCGGAGCTGGTGCACTCCATCCGCGAGTTCGGCCTCTTGCAGCCGATCGTGGTGCGGGCCGTCAAGGATTCCGCGAGCGGCGCGCGTTATCAGATCGTGATGGGGGAGCGGCGCTGGCGCGCGGCTCAAGAGGCCGGGTTGGCGACCATCCCGGCGATCGTGCGCGAGACCGGTGACGACGATCTGCTGCGCGACGCCCTGTTGGAAAACATCCACCGGGTGCAGCTGAACCCGTTGGAAGAGGCGGCCGCCTATCAGCAGTTGCTCGACGAGTTCGGGGTCACCCACGACGAACTGGCGGCGCGCATCGGCCGGTCGCGGCCGCTGATCACCAACATGATCCGGTTGCTCAAGCTGCCGATCGCGGTGCAGCGCCGGGTGGCCGCCGGGGTGCTGTCCGCGGGTCACGCGCGCGCATTGCTGTCGCTGGAGGCCGGGGCGGAGGCACAGGAGGAGTTGGCCACCCGGATCGTCGCCGAGGGGCTGTCGGTGCGGGCGACCGAGGAGGCGGTCACGTTGGCCAACCGGAGCGGTCCAGCCACGCCGACGGCGCCGCGGCGCAAGCCGATTCAGATGCCGGGCCTGCAGGACGTCGCCGATCGACTCTCGACCGCCTTCGACACCCGGGTGACCGTCAGCCTGGGCAAGCGCAAGGGCAAGATCGTCGTCGAGTTCGGCTCGGTGGACGATCTACAGCGGATCATCGACGTCATGTCCCCGCCCAAGGCATGAACTAGGACACCGTGTAATTACGTCACTGTGACACCGGGGCGGCTTTCGCGAGCAGTCCGCCTACCCCCGGCGTCGGGGATCGACGAAATAGCATGCACATCAACAACTTTCGATAATCGGCGTGTCGCGGTCGCAGAAGGCTGGCGGTCAAGGCGCGTCAACGCCGGTGGCCAGGCCAAAGCTGGCCCGATCGCGACCACCTCTCCTATCCTGGAGGGGTTGCCGGTGCAGATGGCTGCAGTACCGCACAGGAGCCAGGAGGCTAGTGTCCGCTCGAATCACGCCGCTACGGCTCGAGGCATTCGAGCAGCTTCCCAAGCACGCACGTCGGTGCGTCTTCTGGGAAGTCGATCCGGCGACCCTCGGTAATCAGGACCACCTCGCCGACCCCGAGTTCGAAAAAGAAGCGTGGCTGTCGATGGTGATGCTGGAGTGGGGCTCGTGCGGGCAGGTCGCGACCGCGGTCCCGGACGAGCGAAGCCAGTCCGAGCCGCCGTGCCTGGGCTACGTGTTCTACGCCCCGCCGCGGGCCGTGCCGCGGGCGCAGCGGTTCCCGACCGGTCCGGTCTCCGCGGACGCCGTGCTGTTGACGTCGATGGGCATCGAACCCGGGCCGGCGGCCGACGATCTACCGAACGGTTTGATTGCGCGGGTTATCGACGAGCTGGTGCGCCGCGGCGTGCGGGCGCTCGAGGCGTTCGGCCGCACCCCGGCCGCGTCGGAACTGCAGGATCCGCGGCTGGTCGGTCCCGACGTGCGTCCGGTACTGGAAGCGGTGGGCGACTGTTCGGTGGACCATTGCGTCATGGACGCGGAGTTCTTGAAAGACGCGGGTTTCGTTGTGGTGGCACCACATACGTATTTCCCGCGACTGCGGCTCGAGCTCGACAAGGGTCTGGGCTGGAAGGCCGAAGTGGAGGCGGCGCTGGAGCGGCTGCTGGAGAGCGCACACCTGGAGCAGCCGGTCGGTGCCGGGTCTACGGCGGCAAATGCGTTGAAAACGTTGAAAACCACCGCGGGTGGTTAACGGCTAAGAACCGCCCAGCTGGCTGGTGCGTTCCACCGACAATTCGTGGGCCAGCAATTCGGCGAAAGTGAAAGTGCCAGTGGGCCGGTCGTTTTTGCCCAACAGATACAGCCGCTTGACCGCGGCCAGGATTCCCTCGGCGATGGCATCACGGGTCTGCGTTGATACCAGCATCGAGCGATCACGCGGGTTGGTGATGTAGCCGACGTCGACCTGCACCGTGGGCATCCGGGTCAGGCGCAGCAGGTCCCACGTCCGGCCGTGCGTGCGGCAATCTCGTAATCCGGTGCGGGCCACCACTTCCCGCTGGATGAAGTCGGCGAGGTTACGCCCGATGGTGGAGACCGAACCGTGTGAGTTCCCGAAGTGGAACGACGCCACTCCGTTGGCGGCGGCGCTGACCTGACTCTCACAGCGCAGGCTGATCATCAGATCGGCGCCGACGTTGTTGGCGGTGGCGGCGCGCTCGGCATCCAACGGACTGCGGTTGACCGGTCGCGACAGAAAGGTCTCCATGCCGATCGCGGCCATCCGTCCCTCGAGCCGGCTGGCCAAGTCCCACAACACATCTGCTTCACTGATCGGTCCGGACGGGCCCTGCATGATGGCGCCGTGGTCCGCGCCGCCGCGGCCCGGATCGATGATGATCCGCTTGCCCGACAGCTTGGGGCCCGATGAGCGAACGAGCTCTTCTTCGCGGAGCGCGTGTGGCGATCCGCCGCTGACCCGTGAACTCAAAAAGTGAAAGGAGCGCAACGTTTCCGGACCGCAGATCCCGTCGGCGGAAAGCCCGTACTCGCGCTGATACGACATCAACGCGTTGTGCGTCTGCAACCCGAAGTATCCGTCGACCAGGCCGGTGTAGAAACCCAGATCCTGGAGCCGGGCCTGCAGCGTGGCCACGTCATCGCCGAACAGCGGGGCGCCGAATTGGTGGTACAACGTGCGCGCGCCCAACCGGTACGACGCCTCTTTGAGAGCCCGGTAGGTGGCCTCACCGACGATGCCGTCCACCAGCAGGCCGCGATGTTGTTGGAAAGCGCGCACCGCCTGGTCGAGTTCGGCGTCGAAGAGTTCGAGGGCCACCTGCTGGCCGGTGTTGAGATCGTCGTCGGAGCCATCGAGCAGGCCCAGGGAGGCCAGTGTCGCCCGAATCTCGGTCACAGCAGCGCCGCGGTCACCACAGCGCAGCGCGTCGCCGTATTCGCGGCGCGGACTCGACATACAGGGGGCCCTCCGGGACTAACTGACGAGCTCAAAAATGGGCAACAGCTAACCGTATTGTCGCAGACGCTTCGTCAATTCGGGAAAACCCCAGGCTATGCGCGGGGCGTGGTGCGCGGAAATCAAATGAAGATCAGCTGAGGTTGGGAACCGCGTCCGAGAGCTCGCGCAGCAGTGCGGCCTTGCCCTTGGCGCCGACGATTCGCTTCACCGGCTGCCCGTCTTTGAACAAGATCAGGGTGGGAATGGAGACCACCTGGAAGCTCTGTGCGGTTTCGGGGTTGGCGTCCACGTCGAGCTTGGCAACGGTGAGCTGTTCGCCCCGCTCGCTGGCGATCTCTTCGAGGACCGGCGCCACCATCTTGCAGGGGCCGCACCACGTTGCCCAAAAGTCAACCAGCACAGGCTTATTGCTGGACAATACGTCGGTGGAAAACGACGCGTCAGAGACTTCTATTGTGGCCCCGGCTTTTTCGGCGTCGGTCATTGTGGTGCTCCAATCAATGTGTCGGTACTGCCAGGAAATTCGGTTGCGTCGCCTTGGGCGGCGGCGCTGGACTCTTCGTGGTCGGCGAGCCAGCGTTCGGCGTCGATGGCCGCCGAGCAGCCGCTGCCCGCGGCGGTGATGGCTTGGCG
>NZ_LZMG01000326.1:0-56301 GCF_001673615.1 Mycobacterium sp. 1245499.0 | reverse complement strand
ACCGACCATCCACGTCAACAATGTGGCGTTCTTCGGGCCGGTGCTGTCCAAGATCCCGCGCGGCGAGGAGGCGGGCAAGCTGTGGGACGCCTCGGTGGCCTTCGCGTCCTACCCGCACTTCTTCGAGCTCAAGCGCAGCCGCACGGAGAAGCCCGAATTCGACTAGACCGGTAGGGCGCTGCCCGCCTCCTCGCCGCGCGGGATCTTGGACAGCACCGGCCCGAAGAACGCCACATTGTTGACGTGGATGGTCGGTGTGCCGACGTCGTCGCCCACCGCGTCCATGCCGGCGTGGTGGCTCTTGCGCAGCGCCTCGTCGTAGGCGTCGCTGTTCGCGGCGTCCGCCAGCTCCGAGGGCAACCCCACCTCCGCCAGCGACTGCTTGATCACGTCGTCGAGATCTTTGTTGCCCTTGTTGTGGATCTGGGTGCCCATCGCGGTGTACAGCGGCGCGAGCACCTCGGCGCCGTGAGCCTGTTCGGCGGCGATCGCCACCCGCACCGGACCGAAGGCCTTCGACAAGCGTTCGCGGTATTCGTCGGGCAGGCCCTCGCGGTTTTCGTTGAGCACCGCCAGGCTCATCACGTGAAAGTTCACCTCGATGTCGCGAACCTTTTCCACCTCGAGGATCCAGCGCGAGGTGATCCACGCCCACGGACACAGCGGATCGAACCAGAAGTCTGCTTTGTTCTTCGCGGCGGCGGTGTCAGGCATGGCTGATCCTCTCGTTGGTGGAAAGTCCGATCTGCACAACCGTAGGCCGCTGCGTCCTGTTCCCGGTTTGCCCGACCCGTAAGTTGGACACGTGGCACTTCCGAACCTCACCCGCGACCAAGCCGTCGAGCGCGCTTCGCTGATCACCGTCACCAGCTATCAGATCGACCTCGATCTCACCGACGGTTCCGGGCCTGGTGGCCCACCCGGCGAACGGACTTTCCGCTCGATTACCACCGTGGTGTTCGACGCGCTCGCCGGCGCCGACTCGTTCATCGACATTGCCGCCGACACCATCCGCAGCGCCACCCTCAACGGGCGGGACCTGGATGTCTCCGAATACGACGAGTCGACCGGCATCCCGCTGCGCGGGCTGACCGACCGCAACGTCGTCGTGGTAGACGCGGACTGCCGCTACTCCAACACCGGAGAGGGCCTGCATCGGTTCGTCGACCCGGTCGACAACGAGACCTACCTGTACTCGCAGTTCGAAACCGCCGATGCCAAGCGCATGTTCGCCTGTTTCGACCAACCCGACATGAAGGCGACCTTCGACGTGCGGGTGGCCGCGCCTACGCATTGGAAGGTGATCTCCAACGGCGCGGCGGTGTCGGTGACCGACGGCCTGCACACCTTCGCCACCACACCACGGATGAGCACCTATCTGGTCGCGTTGATCGCCGGCCCGTACGCCGAGTGGAACGACTCCTACACCGACGAGCACGGCGAGATCCCGCTGGGGATCTATTGCCGATCCTCGCTGGCCCAATACATGGACGCCGAGCGGCTGTTCACCCAGACCAAGCAGGGATTCGGCTTCTACCACAAGCACTTTGGCCTGCCCTACGCGTTCGGGAAGTACGACCAGCTGTTCGTCCCCGAATTCAATGCCGGCGCAATGGAAAACGCGGGCGCGGTGACCTTCCTGGAGGACTACGTCTTCCGCAGCAAGGTCACCCGGGCCTCCTACGAGCGGCGCGCCGAGACCGTGCTGCACGAGATGGCGCACATGTGGTTCGGCGACCTGGTCACCATGGCGTGGTGGGACGACCTGTGGCTCAACGAGTCGTTCGCGACCTTCGCATCGGTGCTGTGCCAAAGCGAGGCAACGGAATTCACCGAGGCGTGGACGACGTTCGCCACGGTCGAGAAGTCGTGGGCCTATCGGCAGGACCAATTGCCCTCGACGCATCCGATCGCCGCCGACATCCCCGACCTGGAAGCGGTCGAGGTCAACTTCGACGGCATCACCTACGCCAAGGGCGCTTCGGTGCTCAAGCAACTCGTCGCCTACGTCGGGTTGGAGCACTTCCTGGCGGGACTGCGGGATTACTTCCGCGCGCACGCCTTCGGCAACGCCACGTTCGACGACCTGGTCGCCGCGCTGGAGCAGGCGTCGGGTCGTGACCTGTCCGACTGGGGTCAGCAGTGGCTGAAAACGACCGGGCTGAACACGCTTCGACCGGAGTTCGACGTCGACGCTGACGGTAAGTTCACCAGGTTCGCGGTGACCCAGAGCGGCGCCGCCCCGGGCGCCGGTGAGACCCGGGTGCACCGGCTCGCGGTCGGGATCTACGACGACAGCGATTCCAGCGGAACCGGAAAGCTGGTGCGGGTACACCGCGAGGAACTCGACGTTGAGGGCCCGGTCACGGAAGTCCCTGCACTGGTTGGTGTTTCGCGGGGCCAGTTGATTCTGGTCAATGACGACGACCTGACATATTGCTCGTTGCGGCTGGACGCCGAGTCGCTGCGCACCGCGCTGGAGCGCATCGCCGACATCGCCGAGCCGCTGCCGCGCTCGCTGGTCTGGTCGGCCGCCTGGGAGATGACGCGCGAGGCCGAGCTACGAGCACGCGACTTCGTGGCCCTGGTCACTGGCGGCGTGCACGCCGAATCCGAGGTCGGGGTGGCCCAGCGGTTGTTGCTGCAGGCGCAGACGGCGCTGACGTCCTACGCCGAGCAGGGCTGGGCGCGCGAGCAGGGCTGGCCGCAATTCGCCGACCGGCTGCTGGAGTTGGCGCGGGCCGCGCAACCCGGCTCGGATCACCAGCTCGCCTTCGTCAACACGCTGTGCTCGTCGGTGCTGTCGGCCGACCATGTGGCGACGCTGGCCGACCTGCTCGACCGCGACCCCGCCCAGTTGGGCCTGGCCGGCCTCGTGGTCGACACGGACCTGCGGTGGCGGATCGTCACGGCGCTGGCCACCGCCGGCAAGATCGACGCCGACGGGCCCGCCACGCCGTTCATCGACGCCGAGGTCGAACGCGACCCGACCGCCGCCGGCAAGCGGCACGGCGCCCAGGCCGCGACGGCCCGACCCCAGTTGCAGGTCAAGGAGGATGCCTGGACGACGGTGGTCGAGGACGACACCCTGGCCAACATCAGCGCCCGCTCGATCATCGCGGGCATCGCCCCCGCCGGGCAGGCCGAGTTGCTCAAGCCGTTCACCGAGCGCTATTTCGAGGCGATCTCCGGTGTCTGGGCGCGCCGGTCCAGCGAAGTGGCCCAGACGGTGGTGATCGGCCTGTACCCGCACTGGGATATCAGCGACGACGGCATCGCCGCCGCGGACAGGTTCCTGTCCGACCCCGAGGTGCCCGCGGCGTTACGCCGCCTGGTACTCGAGGGCCAGGCCGGAGTGAAGCGTTCGTTGCGGGCGCGCCGTTTCGACGCCGGCGAGGGCTCGGCCCCCACCGACTAAGGCGGAGCCTAGGCCGGATGGTGGCGACCCGCTACGCCCGGCTCCACCGCGCTTGCGATCGCCACTAGGCCGGATGGTGGCGACCCGCAGCGCCCGGCTCCACCGCGCTTGCGATCGCCACTACGCCATATGGTGGCGACCCGCAGCGCCCGGCTCCACCGGGCTTGCGATCGCCATCAGGCCGGATGGTGGCGACCCGCTACGCCCGGCTCCACCGGGCTTGCGATCGCCACTAGGCCGGCGAAATGCCGGCGCTGAGCACGCGGATCGCGCTGACCAGGCCGTCGACCAGGTCGCCCCGCTCGAACGCCGAGGACGCCGCCGCCACCCCCAGCGGCGCGGCCGACTCGGCACCACGGCCACGGACCTGGGTGCCGTAGACCACCTCGATGACCCTCTGGTCGGGCGAGACGGCCAGCAGCACCGCGTTGTCCGGCGTCGGAACGTGGGCCAGGAGTTCGCGGGCCCGCGCGGCGGTGTCGCTGCCCAGGTCGCCCAGATAGATCGCGAACCGCGTCTTGGACGCCCGCGAGCCGAACTTCAGCGCGTCATCCACGGCGACGAGATCTTTGGTCGAGAACGGGAACTGCACCGAGAGCTCGCCGGGCTCGGTGACCCCGGAGATCCGTCCGCTGGTGGTGATGACCCAGCCGCGGGGCAGCTCGGCGGGTTCTCGCGTCGCTACTTCACCACGTGCCACTGGCGCCACCTCCAACTGAGAACTCCGACGTGCCGTGCCCACCATGTCCGCCGTGCGCGTGGCCGACGTCTTCGCCGGTGGCAGCCCACAGGATGGGCGGGTGCGTCCACTTCTCGCCCAGCTTGTAGGACGCCGGGTGCGGACCCTTGCGGGACCAGATGAGCACCGACAGCGCGACTACCAGCAACAGCGGTATTCCGACGATGAACAGGTGGAGATGCATCTGACTCACGAGCCAAACCGTATCCCACGAACCGATCTACCGGCGCGACCGGACACCGGATTGGCGGTCAGGCCGCGCCTTCGCCGAGATAGCGGGCCCAGGCGGGATCCAGTTCCTTGACCGTCGACAGCAGCCGCCAGTGTTGCCCCGTCGGCGGCTGCGGCGGCCGGCGCAGCGCCCAGCCGAGCTCGCTGAGCAGCTTGTCACCCTTGCGGTGGTTGCAGGTCGAGCAGCACGCGACGCAGTTCTCCCAGGAATGGTCGCCGCCGCGGCTGCGCGGCAGCACGTGGTCGACGGTGTCCGCCTTCGCCCCGCAGTAGGCGCAGCAGAACCGGTCGCGGTGCATCAGCGCGGCCCGGGTCATCGGGACGCGCGCGCGATAGGGAACGCGGACGTAGGACCGCAGCTGGATCACCGAGGGCACCACGATGGAGCTGGTCGCCGAGTGGATGACCGGGCCGGCCGGATCGTGGTGCACCACGTCGGCCTTGCCGCAGATCACCATGACGATCGCGCGGCGCATCGGCAGCGCGGTCAGCGGCTCGTAGGTGGAATTCAGCAGCAGGACCCGCCGACGACTCCAGATGGACGCGCTCTCCGAGCGGGCGGGTGGATGGATTTCAACACTGTGCAGGGACGACGCGGTTGTGGGCCCGGTTAACCCTGCCGCGGCTACCGGACTGCGGTGGCTGCGGCGTCTCTTGCCCTGCGCCATAGATCCTCCGCGAACAGTCCACCATGATTCGCCGACAATCGCACCCCTATTGCAGGTGAAACGCCGTGTCCAGCCGGTGAACAGCGGGCATGGGGTCGGGCCGGCTGGGCTCGGCGCCGCCGCGATGCACCACAATGGACGGCGATGGATCAGGTCAGCTTTTACGACGCGATCGGCGGCGCCGAGACGTTCCACGCGATCGTGTCGCGCTTTTACGCCCAGGTCCCTGAGGACGAGATCCTGCGTGAGCTGTATCCGCTGGACGACCTGGAGGGTGCCGAAGAACGGTTGCGGATGTTCCTCGAGCAGTACTGGGGCGGCCCGCGCACCTACTCCGACCGGCGCGGACATCCCCGGCTGCGGATGCGTCACGTGCCGTTCCGGATCACTCCCCTGGCACGTGACGCGTGGCTGCGGTGCATGCACACCGCCGTCGCGTCCATCGATTCGCAGACACTCGACGACGAACACCGTCGCGCGTTGCTCGACTATCTGGAAATGGCTGCGCACTCACTCGTCAACGCGCCCCTGTGAGGGCGAACCTATCGGCCCACGAAACGAAGCGGGGTGGAATGGAGTCCAAGCCGTGGTGGTCAAGCGCGGTGTTCTATCAGGTGTACCCGAGGTCCTTCGCCGACAGTGACGGCGACGGCGTCGGCGATCTGGACGGGGTGACGGCGCACCTGGACCACCTGGAGCGACTGGGTGTGGACGCGATCTGGCTCAATCCGGTCACCGTGTCCCCGATGGCCGACCACGGCTATGACGTCGCCGATCCGCGTGACATCGACCCGCTGTTCGGCGGGATGGCCGCCATCGAACGGCTGATCGCCGCCGCGCACGAGCGGGGCATGAAGATCACCATGGACGTGGTGCCCAACCACACCAGTTCGGCGCATCCGTGGTTCGCCGCGGCGCTGGCCGCCGGGCCCGGCACCGACGCGCGGGAACGCTACTTCTTTCGCGACGGCCGCGGCGAGCTCGGCGAGCTGCCGCCGAACAACTGGGCCTCGGTGTTCGGCGGCTCGGCGTGGACGCGCGTGGTCGAACCCGACGGCAACCCCGGCCAGTGGTACCTGCACCTCTTCGATGCCGAGCAGCCCGACCTGAACTGGGAGCACCCGGACGTCTTCGACGACTTCGAGAAGACGCTGCGGTTCTGGCTGGAGCGCGGCGTGGACGGTTTCCGCATCGACGTGGCGCACGGCATGGCCAAGCCGGCCGGCCTGCCCGACTCCCCCGACGTCGAGTCCAGGGTGCTCAGCCACACCGACGACGACCCGCGCTTCAATAACCCGAGCGTGCATGACATCCACCGCGACATCCGCAGGGTGGTCAACGACTATCCCGGGGCGGTGACCGTCGGCGAGGTCTGGGTCACCGACAACGTCCGCTGGGCCGAGTATCTGCGTCCCGACGAACTGCACCTGGGCTTCAATTTCCGGTTGACCAAGATCGACTTCGACGCCGCCGAGATTCGCGACGCGATCCAGAACTCGCTGGCCGCCACCGCCCTGCAGGACGCAGTCCCGACCTGGACGCTGTCCAACCACGACGTCGGCCGGGAGGTCACCCGCTACGGCGACGGCGAGGTCGGGCTGCGCCGCGCCCGCGCGATGGCCCTGGTGATGCTCGCCCTGCCGGGTGCGGTGTTCATCTACAACGGCGAGGAGCTGGGGCTGCCCGACGTGGACCTGCCCGACGAGGTGCTGCAGGACCCGACGTGGGAGCGCTCCGGCCACACCGAGCGCGGCCGGGACAGGTGCCGGGTGCCGATCCCCTGGTCGGGTCAGGAGCCGCCGTTCGGGTTCTCCTTCTCGTCCGAGACGTGGTTGCCGATGCCGGCGGAATGGGCGACGCTGACCGTCGAAAAGCAGAGCGGTGATCCCGACTCCACCTTGTCGTTTTTCCAGCGGGCGATCGAATTGCGAAAGCGCCGTGTGGAATTCGACGGCGTGGGCGTCGAATGGCTGGACGCGGCCGGCGATGCGGTGATCTTCCGGCGGCCCGGTGGGCTGGTCTGCGTGCTCAACAGCGGCGACTCGCCGGTGCCGCTGCCGGCGGGCGAGCTGATCCTGGCGAGCGCGCCGCTGCTGGAGGGCAAACTCCCGCCGGATGCCGCGGCCTGGCTGGCGTAGCCGGCCCGGCCGCCCCGCTGCAGCCACGGTGAGCATTTCCCGGCTGACTGCTCTATATGTGGTGGATGGCTTCCTACGAGTGGACAGTGATCGGCGCCGGCCCGGCGGGCATCGCCGCGGTGGGAAGGTTGCTGGATCACGGGGTCGCGGCCGAACGGATCGCCTGGGTCGATCCAGCCTTCGCTGCCGGAGACATCGGCCAGAAGTGGCGGTCGGTGTCGAGCAACACCCACGTCGCGCTCTTTCTCGAATACTTCAACGGCTCCAAGGCGTTTCGGTTCTCAGAAGCGCCACCCATGCCGCTCAAGGAGGTCGATCTCCAGGAGACCTGTGCGCTCGGCCTGCTGGCCGAACCCTTGGTGTGGGTCACCGAGCAGCTGCGTGAGCAGGTCGACGACTTCACCACGACCGCCACCGAGTTGTCTTTGCAGGACCGCCAGTGGCGGGTCCAGACCGAACAACGGGAGATCTTTTCCAGGAACGTGATCCTGGCCGTGGGCGCGGACCCCAAAAAACTTCGCCACGCCGATCTCGAGGAGATCGAAGTCCAGGTCGCCCTGGATCCCGAGAAGCTCGCCCAGGAGCCGCTCGAGGGGGCGACGGTCGCCGTGTTCGGCTCGTCACACACGTCGATGATCGTCCTGCCCAACCTGCTGCGCCATCCCGTCAAGCGGATCATCAATTTTTACCGGAGCCCGCTGAAATACGCTGTCTATCTTGACGATTGGATACTGTTCGACGACACGGGGCTGAAGGGCCGGGCGGCTGTTTGGGCGCGGGAGAACATCGACGGGGTGCTTCCGGACCGCCTGGAGAGGTGCTGGGTGTCCAGCCCGCAATTCGCGGAGAAACTGGCGCAATGCGACCGGGTCGTCTACACCGTCGGCTTCGAACGCAGGAAGTTGCCCGAGACCCCGCAATGGGGCCAGCTGGATTACCACCGGACCAACGGGATCCTTGCCCCCGGACTGTTCGGGGTTGGCATCGCGTTCCCCCAGTACGCCGAAGACCCCTACGGGTACGGGCAGTTTCGGGTGGGCCTGAAGAAATTCATGGACTATCTCGACGCCGTCCTGCCGCTGTGGCTGCTCTACGGCCCCTGATCTTCGCGGACGGTCCCGGCCCGCGGCGGCTTTAAACTCAGCCTGATCCGTTTGCGACGTCGCCCGCGACCGGGCGCGTCAGCCCAGCAGCAGCGCGGGATCGCCGCGGCGGCGATACACCGAACCGAACCGGGCGTCGAGGCGCAACCACGTCGGCAGTATCCGGACCCGGATCAATTCGTCGGCGCCGACCGCATCAGGCGACTGCGGCAGAAAACCCATCGCGGTCAGCGCGAACACGCAGCGCATCGGCAGCCCGACCTGAACGTCGGCCGAACTGACCTGAATGACCTCCTGGTCGAGCAGCGACACCGGCGGCCCGTGAGAACTGCTGTGCTCCTTGGCAAGTTGGGCTCCGCGTTGCGCGAGGTTCAGCATCACCCGGGCCGGGATGTCCTCGAGGTGGGTGAAGCCGGATTCCGGCGGCAACGCACCCCGCCACGCCGAATCCATCGCGAAGCCCGGATCGACATGCCCCGAGTCGTCCATCGCGGACAGGCCACGCGCCAGCGCGTCGGCGCCCACCGACAGATCGGCGGGCCGCACCTCGCCGACCACTACCCGGCTCGCCAGCACGTCGAAACCCGTTGCGACCCAGGCGGTCAGCAGACCCGGCGACCGGGTCCGGAATCGGATGATCGCGGCGTCATCGAGTCGCAGGGCGCGGTCGACGAACGCGGCCAGATCCTTGCGGTGTGCGGCCCTGGCATCGGCACCCAGCCAAAGTCCGCGGTCGGCTACCTGATCCACCGTTGTAGATACTCCCGATGCTGTGGCGAGAGTCGCACCAGGCGCTCCTCCTCGATGTGGACGGCGGCCAGTTGCGTCTCGGCGATGACGGCGGGCTTCGACGCCGGGTCCGCGGAGACCGATCGCACCTCATAGCCCAGCGTGAAGTCGACGGCCCGCAGCCGCTTGGTCCACATCGTCACCTGCAGCGGTGAATCGATCAGCCGCAGCTGGCCTTTGTAGGTCACCTTGACCTCGGCGATGAGCAAACCGATGGTCATGATGTCCACCTCGAACGCTTCGCGCAGGAACTGGACGCGCGCCTCCTCGAGGATGGTGACCATGGTGGCGTGGTTGATGTGCTGATACATGTCGATGTCCGACCAGCGCACTGGCACGGGCGCGACGAAGCCGAAGCTCAACTTGATGATCCTCTTCCACTGGTGCGGGTCATGCGACGTATTTGTCGGGCGGCGACGGACAGCGTCGCGAGATCCTTGTTTCCGCTTTCCTGGATCTCGATGAGTGTTCGGCGGGCCCGCTCGACCCGGGAGGCACTCAGGTGTTCCCACTCGGCGATCTTCTCTTCACCACTTTCGTCCGGCTCGCCCACGGCGAGCACATCGAAGCACAGCGACCGCAACGAAGCATAGATGTCGTCACGAATCGCCAACCGCGCCAAGGAGTGCCAGCGGTCTCGCCGCGGCAGTTCGGATACCGCCGTCAACAGCCTGTCGGTGCCCAGCCGGTCCATGAGCGCGAAATAGGTGTCCGCGACCTCGGCGGCGTCGATGTCGTTGATGTCACCGATGTCGATGATGTCGAGCAGGCTGAAGCGGTAGAGGCCGGCGGCCACCATGTAGGCCAGGTCTTCCGGCGCGCCCTGCGAGGCGAATTCGGCGGCTTCGGACTCCACGATCGCCTTGTCGTCGCCGCGCAGCCACTCCGACATGCGCGGCGTCAGCGCCTGGACCTTGGCGGCGAACCGGTTGATCTCGGCCCCGACCGCCAGCGGCTGCGGACGGTAGTTGAGCAGCCACCGCCCGGCACGGTCGATCAGCCGCCTGGTGTCCAGCGTGAGCCGATCCGACAGTGCCACCGGCAAATTCGCCGCGCGGATGCGCCGCCAGATCTCCCCCACGCCGAAGATCGCGTCGGTGGCGACGTAGGTGCGCACCGCGTCGACCGACCCGACGCCGACGTCTTCGGTGATCCGGAACGCGTAGCTGATCCCCGCGGCGTCCACCAGGTCGTTGATCAGCATGGTGGTGACGATCTCGCGGCGCAGCTGATGCGTGCGAATCTCCGCAGTGAACCGTTCCCGCAACGGCTTTGGGAAGTACAGCGGCAGCCGGGACGCGAAGACGTCCTGTTCGGTCAGCTCGGTTTGGAGCATCTCCTCCTTGAGGCCCAGCTTCACGTGCGCCATCAAGGTGCACAGCTCCGGTGAGGTGAGCCCGATGCCGGCCTCGGCGCGGCGCCCGATCTCCTTCTCCGTGGGCAGCGCTTCCAGCTCGCGGTGGATGCCGCGCTCGTCCACCAGGTACTGGATCAGCCTGGCGTGCACGGGAAGCAGGCTGGCCGCGTTGGCGCGGCTGGTGCCGATCAGGTCGTTCTGTTCCTCGTTGTCGGTGAGCACCAGCTGCGCGACCTCGTCGGTCATCGATTCCAGCAGCGGCTTGCGCTCTTCCGGCTTGACCTTGCCCGCGGTCACCAGGGCATCGATCAGGATCTTGATGTTGACCTCGTGGTCCGAGCAGTCCACGCCGGCCGAGTTGTCCATGGCATCGGTGTTGATCCGGCCACCCGCCAGATCGAACTCCACCCGGCCCAACGCCGTCACCCCGAGGTTGCCGCCTTCGCCGATCACTTTGGCGCGCACCTGGTTTCCGTTGACCCGCACCGGATCGTTGGCGCGATCGCCGACGTCGGCGTCGGACTCGGACTCCGCCTTGATGTAGGTACCGATCCCGCCGTTGAACAGCAGATCGACCGGCGCCTGCAGGATCGCCTTGATCAGATTGGGTGGTGTCATCTCGGTGACCCCATCCTCCGAGCCGTCGATGCCCAACGCCTCGCGAACCTGGGGGCTGACCGGAATCGCCTTCTGCTCACGGCTGTACACCCCGCCGCCCTCGCTGATCAACGACGTGTCGTAATCCTCCCAGCTGGAGCGCGGCAGGTCGAACATCCGCTGGCGTTCCTCCCAGGAAGCCGCGGCATCGGGATCGGGATCCAAGAAGATGTGCCGGTGGTCGAAGGCGGCGAGCAGCCGGATGTGCTTGCTCAGCAGCATGCCGTTGCCGAAGACGTCGCCGCTCATGTCGCCGATTCCCACCACGGTGAAATCCTGCGCCTGCGTGTCGATGTCCATCTCCCGGAAGTGCCGTTTGACGGCCTCCCACGCGCCCTTGGCGGTGATGCCCATGGCCTTGTGGTCGTAACCGACCGATCCACCGGACGCGAACGCGTCGCCCAACCAGAACCCGTAGGACTTGGCGACATCGTTGGCGATGTCGGAGAAGGTCGCGGTGCCCTTGTCGGCCGCGACCACCAGGTACGCGTCATCGCCGTCGCGCCGGATGACTTCGGGTGGCGGGTTCACCTTTCCGGTCGCATGGTCGACGTTGTCGGTGACGTCGAGCAGGCCGGAGATGAACAGCTGATAACAGGCGACGCCCTCGGCGCGGCTGGCGTCGCGGTCGGCGGCGGCGTCGCCGGTGGGCAGCGGTGGCCGCTTGAGGACGAATCCGCCCTTGGCGCCGACGGGCACGATGACGGCGTTCTTGACCGCCTGCGCCTTGACCAGGCCCAGGATCTCGGTGCGGAAGTCGTCTCGACGGTCCGACCAGCGCAGGCCGCCGCGGGCCACCGGGCCGAACCGCAGGTGCACGCCCTCGACCCGGGGCGAGTAGACGAAGATCTCGTATTTCGGGCGGGGCAGCGGCAGCTCGTCGACCAGCTGGGCGTCCAGCTTGATCGCTAACACATTGCGCGCCCGGGCCGAACCTTCGCGTGTAACAAAGTAATTCGTGCGCAACGTGGCCTGCACCAGCGACGCGAAGGCACGCAGGATGCGGTCGGTGTCCAGGCTTACCAACGCGTCGATGTCGGCGGCCACCGCCGCGGCGGCCGCCTGCGCATCGCGGGTCGACGACGGCTCGGGGCTGGGGTCGAACAACGCCTCGAACAGCGCTACCAGCGATCGCGCGGTCGAGGGGTGCTCGTTGAGCACCGACTCGATATAGGACTGGCTATAGGGGAAGTTGGCCTGCCGCAAGTACTTTGCGTAGGCCCGCAACAACACGACCTGCTGCCAGCGAAGGCCGGCACGCATCACCAGCTCATTGAACCGGTCGATCTCAAGGCGGCCCTGCCAGATGGCGGTGACCGCGTCGGCGAACCGCTCGGCCATCGCGTCGCGCTCGGCTTGCGTCGAGGCCAGCCGGACGGTTGGGTGCGGTGAGATCTTGAACTGATAGATCCACACCGGCAGCCCGTCGGACCGCTCGACGGTGAACGGCCGCTCCTCGAGCACCACCACGCCCATGCTCTGCAGCATCGGCAGTAGCTGGCTCAGCGAGGCGGTGCGTCCGCCCAGGAACCAGGTGAGCTGGGCGGACCCGTCCTCGTTCTCGGTGAACACCAGCTTGACCGAGTTGTCTTGCAGCGCATTGATGATGGCGATGTGATCGATCGCGTCGGCCGGGGTGACGGCCTGCTTGTAGACCTCGGAGAAGGCGGCCGCGTAGTACTCGGCGTCGGCATGGCCCACCGAACCTTCGGCGGCGGCGGTGATGAGCCGGTCGGCCCAGGTCCGCGCGGCTTCGCTCAGCAGCGCCTGGATGCGGATCCGGTTGTCTTCGGAGACGTCGACCGGCGTGGCGTCGGGGCCTTCGGACGGCAGCCGGACCATGAAATGCATGAGGGCCCAAGGTGATTCGCTGACCCGGGCGGTGAATTCCAGCCTGGTGCCGCCGAATTCATGCACCAGGATGTCCTCGATCTGCAGGCGCACCGCCGTGGTGTAGCGGTCACGCGGCAGATACACCAGGCAGGAAACGAAGTACTGCAGCCGGTCGGCACGCAGGAACAGCAACGCGTTTCGTTGTGGGCCCAGGTCCACCACCGCTTTGGCCATCGCCAGCAGCCGTTCGGCGCTCAGCGTGAACAGCTCCGAACGGGGAACGGTCTGGATGACGTCGAGCAGTAGCTGGCCCGGGTGGATCGGGTCGTTGTCGGCCATGGCCAGCGCCTCACGGACCCGGCGCGAAATCGTCGGGATCTCCAGGACGTCGGCGTTCATGGCGGCCACCGTGAACAACCCGACGAAGCGATGCTCGATCACGGCGCCATCGACGTATTCGCGGACCGCGATGGCATACGGGTAGGCGCCGTAGCGCAGGTAGCTGCCCACCACGGATTGCGCCAGGACCAGCAGCCGGTCCTCGTCGGTCAGCCGGGGGCGCGAGCCGGTGCGGGTCCGCAGGACGCCCAGGCCCGGCGACCCGTCGCCGGAGACCTGGCCGTCGTGCACGTGGCAGCGCTGGTAGCCGAGCAGGAGGAAGTTGCCGTTGCCCAGCCAGCGCAACAGCGCCGCGACGTCGTCGCGGTCGGGGGCCGAGAAGTGGCCGTCGGCATTGGTTTCCACCTGCGCGGCCAGGTCGTCCAGGGCGGCGATCAGGGTCGAGGCGTCGCTGGCGACCTGTTGCACGTCGGCGAGCACCTTGGGCAGCAGCCGCTCGACCTCGGTGAGCCCCTTGCTGTCGACCGACGGCAACAGCTGCACGTGGATCCACGCCTCACCCTCGTATTGCGATGCGCCCTCGGCTTTCGCCTGCACACGCAGCAGCTCGCCCTCCGGGCTGCGCAGCACGTCGAACACCGGCGTCATGATCGCCGTGTACGGGACGCCGAGCCGGTGCAGCAGCACGGTGACCGAATCCATCAGCATGCCGCCGTGGTCGGTGACCACCTGCAGCGCGGGCCCGAACCCGGCGGGGTCGTCGGCCGGGTACACCGCGACGCGGCTTTCGCCGGCGGGCCGGTGCAGGCCGAGGCGATAGTGGGCGCTCAGCATGGCCGGGGTCACGATCGCCGCCGGCACGGTCAAGTCGATGGGCCTGGTTTCCGCGCCGCCCGACTCGTCGCTATGCGGACCGCGATAGCTCTCTACGTAGGCCCTCGAGATCCACTCGGGAATGTCTCGCTGCTGGGTGAAGGTCGTCCACGGCTCGAGATCGTGTCTGGCTTCGGGATCGATCGTCATGCCGATAGCTCCCAACTGGCGACGGTGGTCAGTGCGCTCGGTCGCCCCGCTGGGTGGCGGTGCGGGGCAGAGCTGACACTAGTCGCGCGTCAGCTTGCGGTGGGTCACTCTGTGCGGCCGTGCCGCATCGGCGCCGAGGCGTTCGATCTTGTTCTCCTCGTATGCCCCGAAGTTGCCCTCGAACCAGAACCACTTCGCCTCGTTGTCGTCGTCGCCCTCCCAGGCCAGGATGTGTGTGCAGGTGCGGTCCAGGAACCACCGGTCGTGCGAGATCACCACGGCGCAGCCGGGGAACTGCTCGAGGGCGTTCTCCAGCGAGCTCAGGGTTTCGACGTCGAGGTCGTTGGTGGGCTCGTCGAGCAGGATCAGGTTCCCGCCCTGCTTGAGCGTCAGCGCCAGGTTGAGCCGGTTGCGCTCGCCACCGGAGAGCACCCCCGCCGGCTTCTGCTGATCCGGTCCCTTGAATCCGAACGCCGACACGTAGGCCCGCGACGGCACCTCGGTCTGGCCGACCACGATGTGGTCCAGCCCGTCGGAGACGACTTCCCACACGTTCTTCTTGGGATCGATTCCGGCGCGGGTCTGGTCGACGTAGCTGAGCTTGACGGTCTCGCCGACCTTGACCGTGCCGCTGTCCGGCTGCTCGAGGCCGACGATGGTCTTGAACAACGTGGTCTTCCCGACCCCGTTCGGGCCGATGACGCCGACGATGCCGTTGCGCGGCAGGGTGAAGGACAGGTCCTTGATGAGGGTGCGGCCGTCGTAGCCCTTGTCGAGGTGGTCGACCTCGACCACCACGTTGCCCAGCCGCGGACCGACCGGGATCTGGATCTCCTCGAAGTCGAGCTTGCGCGTCTTCTCGGCCTCGGCGGCCATCTCCTCGTAGCGCTGCAGCCGGGCCTTGCTCTTGGCCTGGCGCGCCTTGGCCCCGGAGCGCACCCACGCCAGCTCCTCGGCCAACCGCTTTTGCAGCTTGGCGTCCTTGCGGCCCTGCACGGCGATCCGCTCGGCCTTCTTCTCCAGGTAGGTGGAGTAGTTGCCCTCGTACGGGTAGGCGCGGCCGCGGTCGAGTTCGAGGATCCATTCGGCGACGTTGTCCAGGAAGTACCGGTCGTGGGTCACCGCCAGGATCGCCCCCGCGTAGGACGCGAGGTGCTGCTCGAGCCACTGCACGCTTTCGGCGTCCAGGTGGTTGGTCGGCTCGTCGAGGAGCAGCAGGTCGGGCTTGGACAGCAGCAGCTTGCACAGCGCGACGCGGCGCCGCTCACCACCGGACAGGTTGGTCACCGGCTCGTCCGGCGGCGGGCAGCGCAGCGCGTCCATGGCCTGCTCCAGCTGTGAGTCGAGGTCCCACGCGTCGGCGTGGTCGAGCTCCTCCTGCAGCCGGCCCATCTCCTCCATCAACTCATCGGAGTAGTCGGTGGCCATCAGCTCGGCGACCTCGTTGAAACGGTCGAGCTTGACCTTGATCTCGCCCAGGCCTTCTTCAACGTTGCCGCGGACGGTCTTGTCCTCGTTCAGCGGCGGCTCCTGCAGCAGGATGCCGACGGTCGCGTCGTTGGCCAGGAAGGCGTCGCCGTTGTTCGGCTTGTCCAGGCCCGCCATGATCCGCAAGACGCTCGACTTGCCGGCGCCGTTGGGCCCGACGACACCGATCTTGGCGCCTGGATAGAAGCTCAGTGTGACGTCGTCCAGGATCACCTTGTCGCCGTGCGCCTTGCGGACCTTTTTCATCGTGTAGATGAACTCAGCCATGCCGCGGTTGTGCCTTTCTGGTTGCGAAGTGATCTCGCGGACCATCCTAGGCATCGTCCGGCGGCGCGACCGCCGCCGCTAAGCGGTCAGCGGCAGCGGACCGGTGTCGGCGGACTCGGTGTCCTCGGTGCCGGCGTCCTCACCAGCGGCGTCGGACGCATCCGCCGGCGGTGCGGCGGCCTCGGTGGCGGTCGGACCGGTGTAGCCCGGGCGCTCGATGCGCACAATCGCGCGGGACACATCGGGCCCGACCGCGGTCGCGCGCATCTCCAGCGACGACCGACGGTTGCCGTCACGGTCCTCGTACTCGCTGGTGTACACGTGGCCCACCACGATCACCGGCGCACCCTTGCCCAACGCGGCCCCCACGCCGGTGACCAACTTGCCCCAGCAGTTGACGTTGATGAAGAGCGAGTTGCCGGGCTCCCAGCCGCCGTCGGCGGTGCGCCGCCGGGAATTGCTGGCGACGCGGAACTTGATGACCTCCTGGTTGCCGACCTGACGGCGTTCGGGGTTGTTGACGATGTGACCGACGACGGTGAGCGACGTTTCGAACATGGGCTGATCCCTTCTCGTTTGCATTGGCTATGGCTGCCAGTAGGCGCGGCGCCACCGACGAACACCGCCGGAACGACCCGGAGACGGGCCGCCGCTGTGGAAGAAACCGGGACTGTGGATCAGTCGGGATCGGCCGGGCCGGACCGCTGGGCCCGCTCGCCCCGCGCCAGTTGGGCCAGCATCGCGTTGTAGGCCATCAGCTCGGCGTCGTCGTCGCGTTCGGCGGCCCGGTCCAACCGCTTGGCGGTGCGACGATCACTGCGCGCCCACTGAATGAGCAGCGCGAGCATCACGATCACCAGGGGAAACTCCCCCGCCGCCCAGGCGATGCCCCCACCCAGCCGCTGATCGCCGAGCAGGTCGGTGTGCCAGCTCAGATCGAGCGAGCGGTAGTAGTCGGCGCCGAGGACCTTCTTGGTGCCCATCAGCACCACGCCGAAGAAGGCGTGCAGCGGCAGGGAGGCGAAGACCACCGCCACCTTGGCCAGCGGCGGGATCGGTCGCGGCGTCGGGTCCACCCCGATCACCACCCAATAGAACAGGTAGCCGCTCACCAGGAAGTGCACGTTCATCGCCAGGTGCCCGGCGTGGCTGCTCGCGGTGACGTCGAAGAGGTTCGACAGGTACAGCCCGTAAAACCCGGCGATGAACAGCACGGTGGCCACCACGGGATTGGTGAGGAACCGGGAGAAGCGGCTGTGCAACGCGGCCAGCAGCCATTCCCGCATGCCAGGCGGATCGTCACGGCCGGCGGCGGGCAGCGCCCGCAACGCCAGGGTGACCGGCGCGCCGAGCACCAGCAGGATCGGGATCAGCATCGACAGGCACATGTGGACCACCATGTGCATGCTGAACATCGCCGGCATGTAGCGGCCGACGCCTGACGACGTCGCGAACAGCAACACCGCGCAGCCGAGCAGCCAGGAAGAGGTCCGGCCCGGCGGCCAGTGATCGCCGCGCCGGCGCAGCCGCACCAGCGCGGCCACATACAGTGCGGCGAAGACGACTGCCGCCGAACCGAAGATCAGGTCGAAGCGCCAGTCGAACAGGATGCGCGCCACGGTGGGCGGTCCGTCGAAGTCGTAGCCGATCTCGGCTTCGGGGATCGACGGCAACCGGGCCGGGGGTGGCGGCGGCGGGGTGCGGCCCAGCCCGACGGCGATGCCGAAGGTCAGGCCGAAAATGGCGGCCTCGATCAACGTCAGCCGCAGCAGCGCGCCACGCCCGTGGCTCGGATCCGCTTGCAGCGCAGCCACACTCACGCGTCGCTGACGCCAGCCCAGCACCCCCAGGAAGCACAGCGCGATGAACTTCGCGGTGACCAACCGCCCATAGTCGGTGCTCAGCAGGTCGGAGGGCTGCACGCGGACCAGCGCGTTGACCAGACCGCTCACCGCCATCGCCACCCAACACCACAACGCGATCATCGAGAAACGCCTGGCGGCCAGCCCGAGGTGACCACCGCCCCGCAGGGCATGCGCAAGCAGGGCGAGCAGGCCACCGGCCCACAGGCTGGCGGCGACCAGGTGGATCAGCAGGCCGTTGGTGGCCAGGTCGTGCGAACCCCCGGCGGACGAATGACCGGTCAGGCCAAGGGGAATCAGCGTCGCCACCGACGCGGCGACCAGCACCGGCGTCCACGACCAGCGCAGCACCGACAGGCTCGCCACCGTGATCACCGCGGCCAGGATCGCGGTCCAGCGCCAGGCCGAGGCGTTGGTGATCAGGCCCGCCAGCGACCACATCCGCGCCGCGGGAATGTCGGCGACGGCATGGCCGGACACATCGGAGATCGTCAACGGGACCAGCAGGGCGGCGCATACCGCCCACACCCCCGACGCCACCGTCCCCAGCCGCAGCGCCCGGTAGCCGTCGGCGTCGAGGACGCCGTTGCGCTGCGGCGGTACCAGGAACGCGGCGAACAGGAACGAGCCGACCGCGAGCACCGCGCCGATCTCGCCCGCCGCCCGCACGAACGGCAACCCCAGCGTGGTCACCGGACCCGGGTCGGGCAGGCCCGTCACCGTCAGCGAGCTGGCCAGCGAGAGGGCCCCGATGCCGGCGGCGGTGCAGCCCGCCAGCACGGCCACCCCGGCCAGCACCGGCCACACCAGCGTGCGGCGCTGGGCGAAGGCCTCGGTCGAGGCCCTGCCAGCCAGCGGGGCGACGGTCATACGTCCAGGGTATGGGGCGGCCCCGACCGGCTACCGAGGCTGGCTGGCCAGAAGGTCCTGGCGGGCCTTGGCCTCGCGGGCCACGAACTGATCGCGCGCGATCCGCCCGGCGTAGTCGAGGTCGTGCAGGATGTCGCGCAGCTCATGCAGGAAGACACGACGCCTTTCGGCCAGGTCGGGCGCGGCCGCGATCAGGTCCTGATCCTCGACGACCTGGCGCGCGGTGGCGAACAGCAGCGTCGAGACCGATTCGCTGCTGCGGATCCGGGTCTGCGCCACGTACTGTCGCCCGACGCCCAACGCCAAGTCGGTCAGTTCCTTGTGCCCGATGTCCGCAGGCGCGTCCCGCAACACATCGGCGACGATCTCGTAGGCCTCGAAGAACACCCGCAACATCGCGTCCGCCATCAACGGACGCTTGGCGAACAACAGCGCGTCGATCTCGTCGCCCCCGGCCGCGACGTGGGCTTCCCAATTGTCGTGCCAGGCCATCTCTTCGGCGATGTTGTCCCGGAATGTCGCCGAGTCGGCGAAATAGAAGTCGAACTTCAGCAGATGGCGCAGCCGCATCGCCTGGGCCCAGAACGCGGCCATGCGGTCGCCGTCGGCGTGGCGGGCGTGCGCCAGGGCGAGCTCAACGATCGAGGTCTCCAGAAAGGCGTGGATCACCGAGTTGCGGTAGAAGGCCGCGGCGTGCTGTTCTTCGGGCGCGATGCGCCACACCGGTTCCCGGCCGCCGTCGACCCGGGTGATGGGATGTCCGTTGGACAGTGCGTCGACCGCCGCGCGTACCCCGTCTTGCGTGCGCAGCCGCAACGCGCTGGTGGACATCGGATTGTGTTTGCGTTCCAGGTAATCCAGCGAATCCTGCAGGGTGTGGTGCAACTGGCCGAGGGTCAGCGCCGCCCCGCGCGTGGTCAGCAGCAGCGCGCATACCAGACCCGTCGCCGTCACCGGCGTCGCCTGCAGTATCCGCCAGGCGACCTCGAATGACATCTTCTGCAGCGCAAGGCGTTTGGCGTCCGGATCCTCGGCCAGCGGGCCGTGCGGCGCGCCCAGGTAGTGGCGCATCGACACGGCTTCCGGGAAACGGACGTAGATCTTGCCGTAGTTGCGTTCACCCTGCGCCCGGATGAAGTTGTACAGCCAGCCCACACCTTCGGGTGTCTTCTCGCCGCCGCGGGCGTAGGCGGCGTACTCCGCGGTCTCGTGCAGCTGGTCGAAGCTGATCGAGACCGGTTGCAGCAGAATGTCTTCGCTGCGGCCATCGAGGTAGGCGTCGGCGACGTAGGCCAGCAACCCCAGCTTGGGCGGCAACATCTTGCCGGTGCGCGAGCGGGTGCCCTCGATGGACCAGCTCAGGTTGAACCGCTTTTCGACGATGTAGCCGACGTATTCGCGCAGCACGTACTTGTAGAGCGCGTCGTTACCGATGTTGCGGCGGATGAAGATGACCCCGGAACGTCGCAGCAGCGGGCCCATGGCACCGAACGACAAGTTGATACCGGCGAACACGTGCACCGGCGGTAATCGGTTGTCCTGCATGGCGACCGGCACCACCGCGCCGTCGATGTAGGACCTGTGCGAAAACAACAACACCGCCGGGTGGGCTTCCAGGCCCACCCGCATCGCCGCGACCTGATACTCGTCATAATCGATCTCGGGGTCGAACCCGCGGCTGATCATCCTGCCGAGAACCCCGACGAGGTCGACCGATGCCCGGCTCCAGCCGGTAGCGAGTTCGTCGAGCATCTTTCCGGCTTCCTCGACGGTGGCGCCGGGAATTGTCGCCAGGCCGCGCCGAAACCGGTTGGAGGCCAAGATCTCTGGTTTCACCAGCCGCGGCGACTTGTACTGCGGTCCGAGGATCCGGTACTCGACGCGTTCCATCGCCAAGATGGCGCGGCGGATGACGAATTGGGCGAAGTCGTACCGGTCGTCTCCGACGGTGGTGTCGCGCCATTGCCGGCGCAGCTCGGCGACCGTCGCGGCTTCGCCGGCCACCACCCGTGCCCGCTGGGGCGCGGTGCGCACGATCCGTTCTTGCTGGCGCTGGTTGGGGTGGTACGGATCCCGGCCGGGCAGCAGGCCGGCCAGCTTGGCGACCCGGCCGCGATCCGGCTCCGGCAGCCAGAACACCCGCACCGGCACGATGGAACGGTCTTCCCGGGATTCGAGCTGTTCGGCCAGCGCCGTCATCACGTCCGGCGGCGCATCGAGCGCCGGCAGCTTGACCAGGTCGAAATTCGCGCCCGGGTGCCCGGCGCGTTGTTGCTCCATCCACGCCGTCACCAGGTCCATCTCGACCGGCGAGGTCATTGACGCCAATATCAGCGAGTCAGTCCCGGCAAGGATGGCGCTGGTATCCGCGGCCGGTTCGGTCACGGATGCCCTCGGTGCGGCGATTCCGGTGACTCGGCGTTGCCGGGCGCCGCCTTGGTCGCGGGCCGTTGCGCCTCGCCGTCTTTGCGGGCGGCCTCGGATTCATGCGGAGTCGCCTTGGGTGCCTTGGCTTTCGACGCGGCCTTCTTCGCCGGCGCCTTCTTTGCGGGTGCTTTCTTGGCGGGTGCCTTCTTGGCCGGCGCCTTCTTGGCGGGTGCCTTCTTGGCGGGTGCCTTCTTCGCCGGCGCGTTCTCGGCGGGTGCCTTCTTGGCGGGTGCCTTCTTCGCGGGTGCCTTGGCGGTCCGGCTCTGTGCCTTCTCGGCCGCCTTCTTCTCCGCGTACAGGTCGACCTCGGGCAGTTCGTCGACGGGCCAGTTGGCGAGCGTATCCAGGTAGAGCTGGCGCACTTCGGCGATGCGGTCCGGCAGCGCGTCAAGCGTCCAGTCCTGCACCGAGATCGGCGGGAAGACCGCGACGTCGACGGTGCCCGGGTTGATGACGGTCGAGTTCCGGGCGGCGACCAGCTCGGCGTTGCGAATCACGATCGGAACGATCGGGATGCCGGCGGCCATCGCGAGACGAAATGGACCCTTTTTGAAGGGGCCGACCTCGTTGGTGTCCAGCCGGGTGCCCTCCGGCGCCATCACAATGGAAAGCCCGTTCTTGGCCCGCTCCTCGACAATGCGCATCGTCTCCAGCGCGGAGGCCGAATCGTCTCGGTCGATGAAAACCCCGTCCAACGCTTTGCCGAGCAGGGCCATGATCGGGTTCTTCTGTAATTCCTTCTTGGCCACGGCAACCCAGTTGTCGTTGACCAGCGCACCCGCGATCACCGGATCCACCTGATTGCGGTGGTTGTAGATGAAAACGGCCGGACGTTGCGCGGTCAGATTCTCTCTCCCGACGACATTGAGGTGCACTCCCGTGGTCGCCAGCACGGTTTGGGAAAAAATGGAAGTAAAGAAATTGGCGCCCCGCCGCCGGCTACCGGTCAGCACGCCCATTGCCACTGCGCCCGCGCCGACGGGGACAATCGAGCCCAGTCCGGCAAGGGTACGCACCTGCCGTCGCAGACCCACCGGACCTCGGCTGCTGAATCTCAGGATGGGCCAACCGCGGCGCTTGGCCACCGCCGCCATTTTCCCTTCGGGATTCGTCGGCCGGGGATTGCCGACCAGATACATCAGGGCGACGTCCTCGTCACCGTCGGCGTAGAAGTAACTGTCCTTGAGATCGATGCCGTGCTCGGCGGCAAACCGTTGTACCGCAGCGGCTTTGCCGGGACCCCAGAGAATCGGCTTCTGGACGGACCCGGTGAGCAAGCCGTCCTCGGTGGTCTCGAACTTGTTGGTGAGCATGTTGGGGATGCCGAGGAACCGCGCGACGGGATTGACCTGGATGGTCAGCGCCGACGAACTGAGCACCACGGTGTGGCCGCGGGCCATGTGGGCGCGGACCAGCTCACGCATCTCCGGGTAGATCCGGGATTCGATGCGCTGGACGAACATTCGCTCGCCGATCTCTTCCAGGTCGTCGAGCAGTCGCCCGGTGAGCGCCTTGGCGGCCTTGCCGATGAGGTCCTCGAACTCGATACGACCGAGGGTGTGGCTCAAGCCGGCCTGCACCATACCGAGCAGTTCACTCACTCCCATGTCGCGGCGCAGCAGCCGCTCCTGGGTCAGGATGACCGCGGTGAATCCGGCGACCAGCGTGCCGTCCAAGTCGAAGAACGCGCCGATCTTCGGTCCTTCGGGGCTGGCCATGATCTCGGCCACCGAGCCGGGCAGCCGCAGGTCCGCTCCGGCCGTTTCGTCCTTGTCCCCCTGCTGCTTCGAGTTGCTCATGAGCCGGCCACCGATCGAGTGGACACCGCCGACTCGGTGAACGAGGCGGGCACCGCCTGCGGTGGCGGGTCGCCTCCCAGCGCCAGGATCTCGTCGAAACCCTCCAGCAGGCATTGGGCGAACAACGCCTCGTTTCGCACCGCGGCCCGGTCGTAGCGCACGGTGATGGTGCACCACCCGCCCCGCGAGATCAGCACCACCATCATCGCCACGCCGGGCAGCGGACCGATACCGTACTGCCGCAACACTTTTGCTCCGGCGATGTAGGTGTCGCCGGGATAGACCGGGACGTTGCTGGCCTGCACGTCGGAGCCGATCACCGACCCGGTGATGCCTTCGAGCACCGCGGTCGGCAGGACGCTGAGCACCGGCGCCAGCGAGCCGATGATGTTCATGGCGGGCTCGTCGCGGCGCTGCGTCATCTGGGCGCGAATCTTTTTCATCCGGGAGACGGGGTCCACGGTGCCGATCGGCGCCGCGAGGTTGACGCCCGTGAACCGGTTGCCGCCGGCCGTGTCCGCTTCGGCCCGCAGGTTGACCGGCACCGCCATCGGCAGCGTGCTGATCGGCACGCCGAACGCCTCGTGGTAGCGGCGCAGGGCGCCGCACAATCCGGCAAGGTAGGCATCGTTGATCGACCCGCCGCCGGCTTTCGCGGCCTTGTGCAGGTCGGCGAGCGGGATGTCGATCGCCTCGCTGCGGGTGGCCAGGCTGCGCCGCCGCAGCAGTGGCGACGGCTCGGCGGCCCGGTTGAGCACCCGCATGCCCGACATGGCGTACCCGACGATTCCCGAGACGGTGGCCGTCGGTTCCAGGACCGCCCGCCCGGCCGCCGATACCGCCCCGGACAGCGCGCTCATGACGCCGCCGACCACGGCGAACGGCAGGTGGTTAATGCCCTGGCGCATCAGGTCATTGGACGTCAGGTCCTGCGGCACGGGCAGCGGCAGCGTCGGCTTGGCCGGCGGATCGCGCTCGAGGTCATAGATTTCGGCGAACATCTGCACCCCGCCCACGCCGTCGGTGACGGCGTGGCTGACATGCAGCAGCGTTGCGGCCTTGCCGTCGGCCAGGCCCTCGACGAGGGTGGCCGTCCACAACGGTCGCGAAATGTCCATCGGCGACTGCAGGATGAGGTCGGCCAGATCGAATACCTCACGCGGCGTGCCCGGTTCGGAAACACGCACCCGGCGCACGTGAAAATCCAGGTTGAAGTCGGGATCGACCACCCAGCGCGGCGACGCCGTCGGCAGGGTCGGCACGACGACCTTTTGGCGCAACCGCAGCACCCGTCGGGACGCGCTTTCGAATCGGTTCCGGAACTGTTCCCATTCCGGCGTGGTGTCCAGCAGCTCCAAGGCCATGATCCCGGACCGGGTGCGGGGGTTTGCCTCTCCCCTGTGCAGTAGGTAGTCGACCGGCCCGAGTTCGTCGGACAACTTGATCGCCTCGACGGATTCAGTCATGGTCATCAGCTCGACGCGCCAACGTTGTCACCGTCGCTCAAGCCTCCTGCCTTTAGGACCACCGACCCGAATGGTCTACCCAACGCTAGTCGGGTTACCACGCTGGTGAAAGGAGCGGCGAGCACCGGGCCGCCGATTCAGCTGGCCTCCGGCCGACCCTCAGCTGGCCGAAGTGGCCGACAGCGGCAGCGAATCCAGCAGGGAGCTGACGCGCCGTCCGTACACGACACCGAGGAAATCGGCGACGGCGTCAGCGGCCAGCCGCGATCGGACCGTCGGCGTGATGTCGAAAGCGTGGTGGGCGTTGCCGAGTTCGGCGTGCGCCACCGTGGCAGCCCCGGCCGCGCGCAACGCCGCGCAGAAAGCGCGAGCCTGGCCGCTGGGCACCAACTCGTCCTTCTGGCCGTGCAACACGAAGAAGGGCGGCGCGTCGGCGTGCACGTAGGAGACGGGTGATGCCGCCGTGAAGCGCTCGGGCGCCTCGGCGTAGCGGGCCTTCATCACGAACTGTTCGAGGAACGGCAGCATCAGTGGGTGCATGTTGTCGAAGTCGGTGAAGTCGTAGACGCCGTAGTAGGGCGCTACCGCTTGCACGCTGGTGTCGGCCTCTTCGAAACCGGGCTGGGAGGCGGGGTCGTTCGGCGTCAGCGCCGCCAGGGAGGCCAGGTGCCCGCCCGCCGAGCCGCCGGTGATCGCGATGAAATCGGGGTCGCCGCCGTAGTCGGCGATGTTCTCCCGGACCCACGCGATCGCCCTTTTGACGTCGATGAGGTGTGCGGGGAAGGTGGCGCGCGGGCTCTTGCTGTAGTCGATCGAGACGCAGATCCAGCCGAGTTGGACCATTCGGCTCATCAGCGTGTAGGCCTGCGGACGCCGGCCGTTGAGCGCCCATGCCCCGCCCGGCACCTGGATCAGCACGGGTGCGCGGCAACCTGGCGCCAAGTCGTCGCGCCGCCAGATGTCCAGCAGGTTGTCGCGCGGGCTCGGACCGTAGGAGATGTCGGACGTCTGCGACGCATACCGGCGGTGCGGCCCGGGCCTGCCGAGCAGTCGACCGCGCGGGGCGCACAGCGCGCCGACGGCGGCGGGATGACATACCTGTTCGCGAAACTCGGGGCCGAACGACTCCTCGAGCGCGGCGGTGAGGGTTCGATCAGCCCGCTGGGCGGCCAGCGTCGTGCCTACCCGGCCGACGGACGGATGCGAGACGCGGGACAGCGCGTGGCCGGTCACCACGTGCGGAGGAAACTCCGTGAAAAGCCAGCCGGCGAAGCAGCCCAGCGCGAACGGCCCACCGCGCAGCACCAGGTTACCGAGTTGGTAGACATCCCGGGCTTCGGCTGCCAGCCGTGCCACCTGGGCCCCCGCCCACGAACACGGCGAGGTCTGCTTGCTGGCCACGCTCATTGCCACGTCACCTCTGGAACGTTATGCACACGCCTCGTTGCGGTTAACGGCCCATGACCGGCCGATGTTGTCCGTGTGTCGAGGGTCCCAACGATAACCGATAAACGCGGCGCGGTAAGGGTTTTCGCGCGCGTGGCGGCGGGGAATCGGGTCGGCAGGCGCGGTTGGATAGACTGACCTGCACATTGCCTCCGTAGCTCAGGTGGATAGAGCAAGGGCCTTCTAATCCCTAGGTCGCACGTTCGAGTCGTGCCGGGGGCACCGAGATTCGTGGTGACTTCGGTTATTGCCCGACGCGGCGCCGCAGGTCCACCGACGGCGGGGTCCGCGCGCCGCCCGGTCGGTGGGGCGACGATGTCCAGTCGCAGACCGGGCGCCTACCGGCTGGGAAATCAGTCCTGCTGACTACCTAACCGATTGGCGGCGGGCCGGCAAGTGAGACACCGAACGCCCCACCGACGGTGATCGATCACCTAAATCAACTGGTCGTGGTGCTAGACCTCGATCGTCTGACTGACGTAGTTCTCCCAGGTGGCCATTTGGGCCGCGTCGACGAGGAGGCTTTGGAAGTCCGGGTCAGCATTGAGGCTCTGCTGGACCTGGCCATATGTGGCCCAGTCCTGGGTAGTCGACATCAAGCCGATGGCGTTGGTGCCCTGACCTCCGATCATGTTGACCAGCGCGGTGACGTTCTCCGCGCCATGTTTGCGGGCAAGCCCGGTCGCTCGCTTCAGCTGCTTCTGAATGTCGTCCCAGGAGACCCCAGGGTTCGGATGGACGATCGTAGTAGCGACGATGGCCATGGCTGGACCTTTCGCTAGATGGGAAGAGAACGTTAATAGTCTCCGGCGCGTCGAAGTGAGCCGTCTAGAGTAGGCGGCTACTCCATTTCCGCGGGTGCGCGCAGGTTGCACCCTCACCCGGGGTTTCAACCGGCCGCGGCTGGGAACAGTGATTGATATTGGCAAACGCGGATAGCTGACCACGAGAGTCGGCCATTTGCATCGTTGAGCAGGGAAATTATCGAGGATGTTGGCTAGGGTCAATAAGAGTTCAGCAAGCATATTCAGGCAAAAACAACAGCTTATGGCTGCTTGCTTGAATCCGAATCATAAATACATTCAAGAATGTCCTGAATGCAATTCCATACACGAAACGCAGAACCAGGATGAGGAGTATTGCGCTGGTTGCAAACGCAACGGCGCAATGCCGGCAATGGCGGAGAAATAACTCGGTCGGACCTCAGGCCAGGTCCGTTGGGCGGTCGGCACGCTCCCCGACTGTCGAGGAAGCTCTCCGAATCATCGCGGGGATTGCGGACATCGCCGCTGATCGTTTGCAGCGTGAGAAACATTGCGCCATAGACCAATCGGTGAGCGCTTAAGCCGTCGGCCAAGAATTGCCTGGGGCACGCGAGTTTGCCGGCCGGCACGCCGGTCCGGGCATATGTCCCGCGTTAGCTGGGCCCTGATCGGACCGTGCCTTTCCGGCCCCGATATGTCAGCATTGGTGCGTGAACGCACGCCGATTAGCGCGTGTACTGGCCGCCACGGTGCTGACGGCTTGCTCGTCGCCGTTGTGTCCGCCGATCTCCGCGTCTGCCTCGCCCTGTCCGGACATCGAGGTCACGTTCGCCCGCGGCACCGCCGAGCCACCCGGTGTCGGCGGGGTCGGACAGGCGTTCATGGACTCGCTGCGCTCCCAGGTCCGGGGCCGGTCGCTCGGGGTGTATCCCGTCAACTACCCCGCGGATGGGGATTTCGCACCGTCGGCGTCGGCGGGCGCCGGCGACGCGCACGCCCACGTTCAGTCCATGGTGGCGAACTGTCCTAACACCAAACTGGTGCTCGGAGGCTATTCGCAGGGCGCGATGGTGATAGATCTGATCACCATCGCCCAGGCACCGATCGCGGGCTTGATCCCTCAGATATTGACGGCCGACGAGGCCGACCATGTTGCCGCCCTGGCCCTCTTCGGAAATCCGTCGGCCAGGTATCTGGGGGCGCCGGTGAGCGTGGTCAGCCCGTGGTACGGGGCGAAGGCCATTGACTTGTGCGCGCCCGGTGATCCGGTATGCACTCCGGGCGGCCCGCTGGCCCTGCCGTCACACGACGAGTTGTTCTCGGCGGCGGATCTGTCCTACCAAGGATCCGGAATGCCAAGCCAGGCAGCAACTTTCGTGGCCGGACGGCTCTGAGGTCGCCGAACTGGCCACCATGGTGACCGGCGCGTGCCGCACGGTCTTGAGCGACTTGCCGGACGTGAGAGCTGCGCTAATGGTGGCGCTCGTTCGTCTTTGCCGAGGCGCATCTCCAACCGGCGGGCGCTAGCAACGAAACCCGTTGCGCCCCATGTGCTATCGAGGCTACGACGCGGGCGCATACTGCCACACCGCCTCGTGATGTCCGGGCGACGCCGGGTCGCACGACCAGGTGAGGCCGGCGGCGTCATGCGTGGTGACATTCGGAACCGGACAGGGCCGGCCGGCCAGCGGTCGATCGAGGCTGGCAACACCGACCCCCAGGCCGATCAATCCGGCCGTCGCGACGGCGACCAGCATCAGCCGCACGTACCCGAGTCGGCGATCGCGCGTCCTCGCGTACGCCCGGTAGGCAGGCGCCCTGTAGCGCATGGTCCTGGAGCTCGCGGTCCGCATGAGGTGCTCCTTGCGTCGATGCCGATGGGGATTGCTCGTTCGAGCTGACATGAGCTTGGGCGCCGGCGCTTGGCGGATCCTCTACGCATCCTTGGCCGCGGAGTGCGCGTGGCGAGTCCAGCCGGTCAACCGCCGCCGGGCTCGATCATTGGTCGCGATCGCCGAAAGCGATAGCGCATGCGCTATCGGATTCGGGAATCACTTTATGGTCACCGGATGGTGCCTCCGGGGCCGAAGTGACCGCCGGGACGCAAGATGAATTGGTGCGGCACCCCGACGCAAGCCGCACGAAGCGCGATCTAATGACCTTTGCGATTGGCGCGCTGGCGCAGGTCACGGCGCATTTTGGCGATCGCGTTGATGGCCACGAACCCGCACGCGCAACCGCGGCAAATGGCAATCGGGTGAGGGTCCCATAGCGTCCGCGGACCCACAAAACTCGAAGTCGCTGTCAAAAGTTTGCGCTTTAATCGAACTGGGAACAGCGTGTCAAAACGAGCAGATGGCGCTTACGGGGAGATCATTACTTACAGCGTCTTCTCTTCGAGGGGTTGGCGAAATATGGCGTCGAATGACTGGCAGCCGGTAGTGCGCGTCGGGGAGCCGAGGTTCATAGCCGGCGTTGGCAATCGAATCAAAGTCGAAGTCAAAACTCGGGGTTGGCTAAGCCGCGACTGGCGCTGTTACTTCGGAACGCAAGTCTCGCAGCAACAACTTGATGCCCGGTATTCCTCCTATCCTTGTTGGGATGAAATCCAGCGGATCGAGGGTTCGTGCGCCGAGCACGATGCCGAGCGATACATCGAAATGATCGATGCCGCAATACATTACGCCAACACCAAGTTGCGTAGTGATGCGCTGCCGGTGGCCGTTATGCGCGGAGCGCGCACGGAACGGCGCGGGTGTGCGGTGCGGGAGCGCCAGGCCGAACTCGATGAGCTGGCGAAGAAGTTAGCGAAACCCGAGCTGTAACGCGGCCCGAGCAACGTCCGTGGCGCGGCAAGGGCGGCGCCCAGCTCCGACATCCGGCCCGTGAGCGGGCGCCCACCCCTTGTTTCACCAGGTCGACCCGGGCGTCCGACCGGCGCGGGCGAAAAGCAGCAGATAATGTTTTGATAAACACAGCATTGCTTGTAGATTCCGATATCAGCTGCGGGCCCCGCAAACGTTTACGCCTTTGCGCCAGCGGTCGAATGCCCGCCTTTTCCTAACGGTTCTCGATATTCACGCTCGCACCGGCCGACTCGGGGTGCGGGGCGCGAAGTAGTCTTACCTCGCCCAAGACGCTGCCGCCGTTAAACCGGTGCGCCCAGGCGGATCCGCCACCAAGACCCGAAGCCGGAGGTGCCCGATGGCCCAGTCCGAACCGATCCTGTTCAACGTCACCAACCGGGTCGCGCTCATCACCGTCAACGATCCCGATCGGCGCAACGCGATCACCGCCGAGTCGTCGGGCCTGCTGCGAGAGGCGGTCGAGCGGGCCGAAGCCGATCCCGAGGTGCATGCCGTGGTGGTCACCGGGGCCGGCAAGGCGTTCTGCGCGGGCGCGGACCTCAGCGCCCTGGGCGCGGCGGGCGGCGGCGCCGCCGAGGCGGGCCTGCAGCAGCTTTACGACGGCTTCATGGCCGTCGGCGGTTGCCGGCTGCCCACCATTGCCGCCGTCAACGGCGCCGCGGTGGGCGCGGGTCTCAATCTGGCCCTGGCCGCCGACGTGCGCATCGCCGGACCCGCCGCGGTGTTCGACGCGCGATTCCAGAAGCTCGGTCTACACCCGGGCGGGGGCGCGACGTGGATGTTCCAGCGAGCCGTCGGCCCCCAGGTGGCGCGGGCCGCGCTGCTGTTCGGCATGCGCTTCGACGCCGACGCCGCCGTACAGCACGGCTTGGCGCTGAGCGTCGCCGACGATCCGGTAGCCGCGGCGCTGGAGCTGGCCGCCGGCCCGGCGGCGGCACCGCGCGACGTGGTGCTGGCGACCAAGGCCACCATGCGCGCCACCGTCAGCCCGGGATCGCTGGACAACGAGCAACACCAGCTGGCCATGCGCGCCGAGCTCGGCCCGCAGTCCTATTCCATCCAATCACCGGAATTCGCAAAGCGATTGGCCGCCGCGCAACGCCGGTAGGCCTCCCCCGCACGCGCGCAGATTGGGATCGGTAGCGCGGCGGACCGGCTGCACTTGCTGCGACGACGCCGACCGAAGTGGCGCCTGAGCAAAGGAATGCAGCGTGCACATCCACCACACCTTCACCCGGCTTGTCGCCGGGGCCCTGCTAACTAGTGGGCTCGCCACGGCGGGACTCGCGCTGACGGCGGGTACCGCGCAGGCCCGGCCGGCGCCGCCGCCGCAAGCGCATTGGTGCCCGAACCAGCCGTGGAACCCGGCCTGGGGCGAGAACAAGTACTGGAACCAATGTTGGGACACCGACAACCCTCCGCCGTACCCGCCCCCGCCGCCGTTTCATCAGCCGAACTTCAACTGTGGCCTGTTCTGGTGCCCCGTGCCGCCGCACTCGTGACCCGGCGCTCACAAGTCGAGCAACGCGGTCTCCGGTGCCTCGATCAGATCCCTTAGTTCGCAGACACATTGGGCGGCTTGCGCCCCGTCGGCGATGCGATGGTCGAACACACATGTCAACGACATCGTCGGGCGCACCACGATCTCGCCGCCCCGGACGACGGGCCGCGGCTTGATCGCTCCCATGCCGAGGATGGCGGCTTCGGGATGGTTGATCACCGGCACCCCGTCGTCCACACCCAGCGCCCCGAAGTTCGTCACGGTGAACGTCGAGCCGCGCAGCTCCCCCGGTCCCAGGCTGCCGGCACGCGCGCCGGCAATCAATTGGGCTGCCCTGCTTGCCAGTTCGCGGGTCGTCATCGTGTGGGCATCGGCGATCACCGGGACCAGCAATCCACGCTCGGTGGCCGCGGCGATGCCCAGGTGCACACGGTGCTCGACGCGCACCCGCGGTCCCTGCGGCGAGTCCACCCAGGTCGCATTCAACATCTCGTTGTGGCGCAACGCGATGACCAGCAAGCGCAGCGTCAGGACGAAGGGTGTGATGGTCTCCTGCTCCGCGCGGAACCGGTCGGACAGCCGCAGCAGCTCGGCGCAGTCGACCTCGACACCGACTTTCGCCGGTGGAATCTCCTTGTGCGACAGCGTCATTTTCTCCGCCATCCGGGCCTGCACACCCTGGACCGGCCGCACGTCGGCGCCATGGCCGTTCCCGCCGGCCGCCGCCAGCACGTCCTCCCGAGTGATGATGGCGCCCGCGCCACCCTGCACCGAGTTGAGATCCACCATCAGCTCTTTGGCCAGCTTGCGCACCGGAGGCGCGGCCAGCGGGCGGGTGGTGCGCCGGCTGATGTCGATGCCGGAGTCGGCGCCATAACCGACCAGCGTCGGTGGCGCCGTCTCGGCGGCCGGCGAATCGCCGCCCAGCGGCGCTGTGTCGATCCGCAGCAGCACCGCCCCGACGTTGAGGACATCGCCTTCGGCGCCGTTGCGTTCGACGATGCGACCCGCGTACGGGCTGGGGATCTCCACTTCGGCCTTGGCCGTCTCCACCGTGCACAGCACCTGGTTGAGCTCGACGTCCTCGCCCACCGCCACGTGCCACTGCGTCACGGTGATTTCTTCCAACCCCTCGCCGAGGTCGGGGACCCGAAACGACTTGACCCGCTCGTCGTTCATGGCTGCCCCAGCACGCGCTCGACGCAATCAAGCAGCCGGTCGGGTCCGGGCAGCCACCACTTCTCCAGCCGCGCCGGCGGGTACGGGGTGTCAAACCCGCACGCGCGCAACACCGGGGCCTCCAGCTCGTAGAACAACTCCTCCTGGATTCGGGCGGCCAGGCCGGCCCCGTACCCCAGGCTCCGGGGGCCCTCGTGCATCACCACGCAGCGTCCGGTCCGGTGGATCGACGCGGCGACGGTATCGAAGTCCAGTGGCACCAGCGAGCGCAGATCGATGACATCCAGGCTCCAACCGCGTTGCCGCTGAGCCTCTTCGGCTGCTCCGACGGCCGTGCCGACCAGGCTGCCGTACGTCACGACGGTCACGTCGGTACCCGGCCGGCGCACCATCGCCCGTCCGATCGGTGGTTCGGGCCGGGTGACGTCAACCAGCCCGCGACGCTGGTAGCGGCGCTTGGGCTCCAAGTACATGACCGGGTCCGGGCAGGTGATCGCGTGCCGCAGTAGCCAATACGCGTCGGCGGGGCTGGACGGTACTACCACCTTCAGGCCGGCGGTATGGGCCCAATACGACTCGGTCGAGTCCGAATGATGTTCGGCGGCACCGATTCCCCCGAACGAGGGGATGCGCACCGTCACCGGCATGTTGATTTCGCCGCGGGTGCGGGTGCGGTACTTGGCGAGGTGGCTGACCACCTGATCGAAGGCCGGGTAGGAGAACCCGTCGAACTGGATCTCGGGTACCGGCACGAAGCCGCGCAACGCCAGCCCCACCGCGATCCCGATGATGGCCGATTCGGCGAGGGGCGTGTCGAAGCAGCGTGCTTCGCCGAACGCCGCGGCCAGCCCCTCGGTGACCCGAAACACCCCGCCCTCGACCGAGACGTCTTCGCCGAACACCAGCACCCGATCGTCGGCGGCCATGGCGTCGTGCAGGGCGCGGTTGAGCGCCTGCACCATGGTCAGCGACTGCGCGCCCAGCACGATGTGTTCTACTGCCGCGGTGAGCGTCTCGTCGTGGCCGGCCGGGCGATCAGCGAGCTGAGTCATGGATGCCTCTCAATCGCTTCGGTCGAGTTCGGCCCGCAGCTGCTGGCGCTGTGCCTCTAGCCCCGGTGTGATCTCGGCGTACACCGAGGTGAACACCTCGTCGATGTCGAAGTCGGGCGCGTCGAACACCGCGTCGCGCAATTCGGCCCGCATCCGCTTGGCTCGGGCCGCGACGCGTTCCTCCAACCGGTCCGACCACAGACCTTGGCCCTGCAGGTAGCTGCGGTACCGCGCGATCGGTTCCAGCGCCGCCCAGCGATCCACTTCCTCTTGCGTCCGGTATCGACTCGGATCGTCGGATGTGGTGTGCGGGGCCAGGCGGTAGGTGACCGCCTCGATCAACGTCGGCCCACCGCCGGCCCGGGCTCGGGCGGCGGCCTCGGCCGTCACCGCGTAGCAGGCCAAAACGTCGTTGCCGTCCACCCGGATTCCGGGCATTCCGTAACCAATCGCCTTGTGCGCCAGCGAGGGTGCGGCGGTCTGTCGGGATATCGGCATCGAGATCGCCCACTGATTGTTCTGCACGAAGAACAGGCAAGGCGTGCCGAACACCGCCGCGAAGTTCAACGCCTCGTGCACGTCTCCCACGCTGGTGGCGCCGTCGCCGAGGAAGGCCACCGTCACCGAATCCTCGCCGAGGCGTTGGGCGGCCATGGCCGCGCCCACGGCGTGCAGGGTCTGGGTGCCGATCGGAATCGACAGGGGGGCACAGCATTTCTTGGTGAACTCGAGGCCGCCGTGCCACGTTCCGCGCCACGCCGCCCCCACATGCCCCGGCGGGATGCCGCGCACCAAAAACGCGCCGAGCTCCCGATATTGGGGGAACAACCAATCCGTCTTGCGCAGGCACGCCGTGGCGCCAACCTGAGCGGCTTCCTGACCGCGGCAGGACGCGAACAGCCCCAGCTCCCCCTGCCGCTTGAGGTTGACGAATTCGCCGTCCAGCTCGCGGGTGACCACCATCATCTCGTAGAGCCAGCTCAGCGTCTCCGCGGGAAGCTCACGGCTATAGCGGTGTTCGGGCGTCGGTGTGCCATCGGGAGCGACGAGTTGCACCGGTTCCAGCTCGACAGCCATCGGCACCGAAGACATTTGCGCCACACCGCCTCCCTCGCCGGGTGCCGCGAGCGGGAGTCGATCGCCAGCTACACGAAAGGCTTCGCTCGCCGCGACACTGACGTACCCACCATTATGCGCTCGAACGAGAAGAGACCGCGTTGATTGCGACGACGGCACAACGTGTCGCGCCTCGCCCACGCCGCGTTCGGGGAGCCGTCAGTCGGGGACGGACTCGCCCGCCCTGCGCAACGTCATGTGCGCGTGCTTGAGCACCGGCGAGTCGACCATCTGTCCCTCGAACGCGAAGACGCCGCGTTCGGACCGCGCCGCGGTCAGCACCCGCCGCGCCCAGTCCAGCCGCTCCTCGCTGGGGCGGTACGCCTCGCGCACCACCGGAATCTGGCTCGGGTGGATGCACACCGTTCCGGCGAAACCCAGCGCGACGGCGTCCTCGGCCTCGGCCCGCAGGCCATCGAGGTCACGGATGTCCAGGTGCACGGCGTCGAGCGCGACCCGACCGAAGGTGGACGCCGTGAGCAGGGCCGTCGACCGCACGTGGTGCGCGACGTCGCGGTAGGTGCCGTCGGCCTTGCGGCTGGAGCTACCGCCGAGCGTGGCGACCAGATCCTCGGCGCCCCACATCAGCGCGACGGTGCCCGGTGCCGCCGCGATTTCGGTGGCGAACACCGCACCGCGCGGCGTCTCCAGCAGCGCGATCACCTCGCGGGGCGCCAGCGCCGTCACCTGCGCGGCCGATTCCGTCTTGGACAGCATCACGGTGGTGTAGGCGGTGCCGGCCAGGGCTTCGAGATCCAGCGGGTATTCCGCGGTGCCGGCGGCGTTGACCCGCACTACGGTGCGCTCGGGATCCAGCGGCGTCTCCTGCAACGCCTTGCGCGCCGCGGGTTTATCCGCTTCGGCCACGCCGTCCTCAAGGTCGAGGATCACCACGTCGGCGGCAGCGGCGGCCTTGGCGAAACGCTCGGGACGGTCGGCCGGGCAGAACAACCAGCCGGGGCCGGCGGCTTGCAGGTTCACTTGACCTCCTGGCCGGCAGGGCGTTTCTGCACCAAGGTGGTGCGCACCGCCCGCGCGACGACCTCGCCGTCCTGGTTGCGTCCGGTGTGCTCGAGGGTGACGATGCCTTCGCCGGGCCGGCTCTTGGATTCCCGCTTGGCCGTGCAGACGGTTTCCGCGTAGAGGGTGTCGCCGTGGAAGACGGGCTTGGGGAAGGACACCTCGGAGAAGCCGAGGTTGGCCACGATGGTGCCAAGCGTCAGCTGCGACACCGACAGCCCCACCAGGGTGGACAGCGTGAACATGGAGTTCACCAGCCGCTCGCCGCGAAAGCCGGGTTGCTCGGCCGCCCAGGCCGCGTCCAGGTGCAGCGACTGGGTGTTCATGGTGAGCGTGGTGAACAAGACGTTGTCGGCCTCGGTGATCGTGCGGCCGGGCCGGTGCAGGTAGGTGGTGCCGATCTCGAACTCGTCAAACCACAAGCCCCGCTGGACAACTGATTTGGCCGGTTCGCTCATGACAGTCCCAGTGATCGCGCGATGAGCATCAGCTGCACTTCGGTAGTCCCTTCACCGATTTCGAGGATCTTGCTGTCGCGGTAGTGGCGGGCGACCGGATATTCGTTCATGAAGCCGTAGCCGCCGTGAATCTGCGTGGCATCGCGGGCGTTGTCCATCGCTGCTTCCGAGGCGATCATCTTCGCGATTGCCGCCTCCTTCTTGAAGGGCTTGCCCGCCAACATCTTTGCAGCAGCATCGTAGTAGGCCGTGCGGGCCACGTGGGCACGCGCCTCCATCCGGGCGATCTTGAAGCTGATCGCCTGGTAGGCGCCGATCGGCTGGCCGAACGCCTGGCGTTCCTTGGCATACTTGACGCTTTCGTCCACGCAGCCCTGCGCCGCCCCGGTTGCCAGCGCGGCGATCGCGATGCGGCCCTCGTCCAGGATCGACAGGAAGCCCGAGTAGCCGGTGCCCCGGGCACCCAGCAGGTTCTCCTGCGGGACGCGGGCGTCGTCAAAGCTCAACGGGTGGGTGTCCGACGCGTTCCAGCCGACCTTGCTGTACACCGGTTCGACCGTGAATCCCGGTGTGCCACTGGGCACGATGATCGAGGAGATTTCTTTCTTGCCGTTCGCATTGGTGCCGGTGACGGCGGTGACGGTGACCAGCGAGGTGATGTCGGTACCCGAGTTGGTGATGAATTGCTTGCTGCCGTTGATCACCCACTCGCCGTTGTCGAGCCGGGCGGTGGTGCGCGTTCCGCCGGCGTCCGAGCCGGCCCCGGGTTCGGTGAGCCCGAAGCCGGCCAGCGCCCGGCCGGCGGTCAGGTCCGGCAGCCACTTCTGCTTCTGCTCTTCGGTGCCGAACCGGTAGATGGGCATCGCGCCCAGGCTGGCGCCGGCCTCCAGGGTGATCGCCACCGACTGGTCGACCTTGCCGAGTTCCTCGAGCGCCAGCGACAGCGCGAAGTAGTCGCCGCCCATGCCGCCGTACTTCTCGGGGAACGGCAATCCGAACAGGCCCATCTCCCCCATCTTGGCGACGACCTCGTACGGGAAGCTGTGCTCCTCATCGTGTTTGGCCGATACCGGAGCGACGACGGTGCGCGCGAACTCCGCGACCGTGTCGCGCAGGTCCTGGTATTCCTTGGGTAGGGTCCCCGCGGTAATGGATGTGGTCATGACGCGTCCTCACTCGAATCGCTTGCCGCGCCGGATTCAGCGGGCACCAGCCGGGCCAGCACCTGGTCCACCGTCACCTGATCGCCGACGGAGACCAGCACCTCCACCTGTCCGGAAACCGGTGCGGCAAGCGAATGTTCCATTTTCATCGCCTCGACGACGACCACCACGTCGCCTTCGGAAACGTCGGTGCCCGAGGATGCCTGAACCGCGATCACGCTGCCGGGCATCGGGCTGACGATCTCGGCCCGCTGCGCGCCCGCGGCGCGATGGATCTTGTTCTCCTCGGCCTCACGCAGGTGCCAGATGCCACGCTCGTCGGCGATCCACAAGTGCCGGTCGGCTTCGGCCCAGTGGTATTCCCGGCGCAGCCCGTCCAGCGTAACGCTCATTCGCGATTGCTCGACTTGCGCTGCGGCGGAATATGTTTCACCGTCACCCACCCGAACACCGGCGGCCTCGGGTGGCCCCCACACCGACACCGTCTCGGTGCGTAGCGGGGTGCGCATGTCGGTGCGAACCGGTGCGGGCCTGCCGCCGACCCGCCAACCCGTCGGCGCCGCCCACGGATTACCCGCGAAGCGGCGAGCCCGCAACGCCAGCGCCGATTGCCGGTAAAGACCCGCCGCCGCGAGCACGTCATCGGGGGCCGGCACCGGAGCGAACTCGGCCAGCCGCTCATCGAGCAGCGCGGTATCAAGGTCACCGGCACGCACGCGTTCGTCGGCCAGCAGAAACCGCAGGAATTCGATGTTGGTCTGCACGCCCAGGATCGCGGTCCGGCTCAATGCCCGGTCGAGTTTCGTCAGCGCCTCGTCGCGGTCGGTCCCGTGGGCGATCACCTTGCTCAGCATCGGGTCGTAGTCACTGCCGACCAGCGTGCCCGCCCGCAGCGAAGAATCCACCCGCACACCGTCACCGGACGGCTCGAAGACCTGCAGCACCCGCCCGCCCGTCGGCAGGAATCCCCGTGCCGGATCTTCGGCATACACCCGGGCCTCGATCGCGTGCCCGCGCAATTCGACGTCGTCCTGGGCGAACGCCAGCTTCTCCCCGGCGGCGACCCGTAGCTGCCACTCGACCAGGTCCAGCCCGGTGACCGCCTCGGTCACCGGGTGCTCGACCTGCAGGCGGGTGTTCATCTCCATGAAGAAGAACTCGTCGGGCCGGGCCGCGGAGACGATGAATTCGACGGTGCCCGCACCGACGTAGTCGACGCTGCGCGCGGTGTTGCAGGCGGCCTCCCCGATGCGCGCCCGGGTCGCCTCGTCAAGCAACGGCGACGGCGCCTCCTCGATCACCTTCTGGTGGCGGCGCTGCAGGCTGCATTCGCGCTCGCCGAGGTGCACGATGTTGCCGTGCGTGTCGGCGAGCACCTGGACCTCGATGTGCCTGGGGCGCAACACGAATCGTTCGAGGAAGAGGGTGTCGTCTCCGAAGGACGAGGCGGCCTCGCGCCGCGCGCCCACCAGCGCCTCGCACAGCCTGCCCGGTTCTTCCACCAGGCGCATGCCCTTACCGCCGCCGCCCGCCGACGGTTTGATCAGCACCGGGTATCCGACCTCGTCCGCGGCCGCGACCAACTCGTCGTCGCTCAGGCCGGATTTGGCGACCCCGGGAACCACCGGGACGTCGAAGGCGGCGACCGCGTTCTTGGCGGTGATCTTGTCGCCCATCACCTGGATCGCCCGGGCCGGCGGCCCTAGGAAGACCACCCCGGCCCGCTCGCAGGCGGCGGCGAAATCGGCGTTCTCCGAGAGGAATCCGTAACCCGGATGGATCGCCTGAGATCCGGTACGGACGGCCGCCTCGACGACCCTGTCGATGTTCAGATAGCTCTCGCGCGCCGCCGCGGGGCCGAGTCGCACCGCCTCGTCGGCCTCGAGCACGTGGCGCGCGCCGTCGTCGGGATCGCTGTATACGGCGACCGAGCGGATGCCCAGTCGGCGCAGGGTGCGGATCACCCGAACCGCGATCTCGCCCCGGTTGGCCACCAAAACGGTTTCGAACACTGCACTCACATCCGGAAGACGCCGTAGGAGACGGGTTCCAGCGGCGCTTGCGCACACACCGAAAGGGCCAGCCCGACAAAGGTTCTGGTATCGGCGGGATCGATAATCCCGTCGTCCCACAGCCGGGCCGTGGAGTAGTAGGGGTTGCCCTGACTCTCGTATTGTTCGCGAATGGGCGCCTTGAACGCCTCTTCCTCGTCGGTCGACCACGGCTTGCCCGCCCCGGCGAGCTGCTCGCCGCGCACGGTGGCCAGCACCGACGCGGCCTGTTCGCCGCCCATCACCGAGATGCGGGCGTTGGGCCACATCCACAGGAAGCGTGGCGAATAGGCCCGGCCGCACATCGAATAGTTGCCCGCCCCATAGGAACCACCGATCACGACGGTCAGCTTGGGCACCCGCGCGCAGGCGACGGCGGTGACCATCTTGGCGCCGTGCTTGGCGATGCCGCCGGCCTCGTAATCGCGACCGACCATGAAGCCGGCGATGTTCTGCAAGAACAGCAGCGGGATCTTGCGCTTGTCGCACAGCTCGATGAAATGCGCGCCCTTCAAGGCGGATTCGCTGAACAGCACGCCGTTGTTGGCCACGATGCCCACCGGGTGGCCGTGGATGTGGGCAAACGCGGTCACCAGGGTCTTGCCGTAATTGGCCTTGAATTCGCTGAATTCGCCGCCGTCGACCAGCCGCACGATGACCTCGTGCACGTCGTAGGGCACGCGCGGGTCGGGCGGCACCACGTCGTAGAGCTCGGTCTGCACGCACCTGGGTGCGACCGGGGATCGCACCTCCCACGGGCTGGACCCGCGCGGGCCGAAGGTGGCCGCGATCGCACGCACGATCCGCAGGGCGTGTTCGTCGTCGTCGGCGAGGTGGTCGGTGACACCGGAAACGCGGGAATGCAGGTCACCACCACCGAGGTCTTCGGCCGACACGATCTCGCCGGTCGCCGCCTTGACCAAGGGTGGACCCCCCAAGAAGATCGTGCCCTGCTCGCGGACGATGACGGCCTCGTCGCTCATCGCGGGCACGTAGGCGCCGCCGGCCGTGCATGAACCGAGCACCGCGGCCACCTGTGGAATCTCCTTGGCGCTCATGGTCGCCTGGTTGTAGAAGATGCGACCGAAATGCTCGCGGTCGGGGAACACCTCGTCCTGCCGTGGCAAGAACGCACCCCCGGAGTCCACCAGGTAGATGCACGGGAGCCGATTCTGCAGCGCCACCTCTTGGGCGCGCAGATGCTTTTTTACCGTCATCGGGTAGTAGGTGCCGCCCTTGACCGTCGCGTCGTTGGCGACGATCACGCACTCCCGCTCCGAGACCCGGCCGATGCCGGTGATGATTCCCGCGCCCGGAGATTCGTCGCCGTACATGCCGTCCGCGGCCAGCGGGGAGAGCTCCAAGAAGGGGCTACCCGGGTCGAGCAGGCGGTCCACCCGTTCGCGAGGCAACAGCTTGCCGCGGCTGACGTGGCGTTCCCGCGCGCGCTCGTTACCGCCCAGCGCCGCCGCGGCCAGCTTGGCGTTCAGCTCGCCGACCAGCCGGCGGTGCTCGTCGGCGAACGACGCCTCGGCCTTCGCGGGCGAGGTCACCACGTTGTCCATCGCCGCAGCAGCCTCCTTGCCGTCGTGCGGTCAGGCAATTCTTGAGTTAATGCTCATTAACTCAAGGGGAGAATACCATCGTCGTCGTTGCCGGTCCAGAAACGATCGCACCAATCGGAAAACGCGAGTTAATCGCGAATAACTCGTGCTACGTTAGGGCCAGTTAACCAACGGAGGTTCGTCATGACAACGTCCGCCTCCGACGGTCAGGCGGGTGCCCCCGACGCTCCAAATCGCCGGAGTCAGTTGAAGTCTGACCGCCGCCTACAACTTCTGTCCGCCGCCGAGCGGTTGTTCGCCGAGCGCGGGTTCCTCGCGGTGCGGCTGGAAGACATCGGCGCCGCGGCCGGCGTCAGCGGTCCGGCGATCTACCGTCACTTCCCGAATAAGGAGTCGCTGCTCGTCGAATTGCTGGTGGGTATCAGCACCAGGCTGCTCGCCGGTGCGCGGCGGGTGCGGGCCGACAACGCCGATGCCACCGCCGTGCTGGACGGGTTGATCGACTTCCATCTGGACTTCGTGTTCGACGAACCCGACCTGATCCGCATCCAGGATCGCGACCTCGCGCATCTGCCCGAGGCGGCCGAAAAGCAGGTGCGCAAATCCCAGCGTCAGTACGTCGAGGTCTGGGTGGGGGTGCTGCGGGAGCTCAATCCCGAGCTGGCCGAGGCCGACGCTCGGCTGGCGGCGCACGCCGTGTTCGGTCTGCTGAATTCGACCCCGCACAGCATGAAGTCCTCGGACGCCTCGCGCAGCAAGACGGTCCGCACGGCGCGGTCGCGCACCGTCATGCGGGCGATGACGGTGGCCGCGCTCGCCGCCGGAAATCGGTGCCCCTGAACATCGCGCCGTAAGGTGACTCAGGGCTTTAACACTTCAGTACAGGTACCCTGCAAGCCATGAGGTGGACATGAACGATTCACGTCCCACCGAGCGGTTTAGCACGTCGCAGCCGGGGCCGCAGCAGCCGAGGTATTCGCCCTCCGCCGATCCCGCGTACGCCGACCAGACGCCGTACGGGCCGAGCTATGGCGGGACGACGTCATCACCGTGGGCGCCCAGTCCGAACGAGGCGAACACGACCAAGCGGCTGCCGGCCTACTGGCAGCAAGACCTGCCCCCGGCGAGCGAGCTGCCGCCCGGCATGGCTCCCCCGCCGCCCGACGCTCCGAAATCGTCGCGGTGGTTGTGGATCGGCGCCGGCGCGGCCGTGTTGCTGGCCGTCGCCTTGGTGATCGCGTTGGTGCTCGCGAACGACGCGATCAAGACCCAGACCGCGGTCCCGCCGTTGCCGGCGATGCCCGAGCCCAGCACGCCGACCACGACGACGTCGCCGCACCGGACCCCGTCGCTCATTCCGGCACCGATACCACCGACCAGCGTTCCCGCCCTGCCCCCCGAGACGACCGGGCCGGCGGCAATGCAGGATGTCGTCTACACCGTCTCGGGCGAGGGCCGCGCGATCAGCATCATGTACATCGACACCGGCGGCCTCATCCAGACCGAATTCAACGTGGCGCTGCCCTGGAGCAAAGAGGTCAGCCTGTCCAAGTCGGCCAATCACCCGGCCAACGTCACCATCGTCAACATCGGCCACAGCGTCACCTGCACGTTGACCGTCGACGGGGTGCAGGTCAGCAAGCGCGTCGGCGGCGGTCTGACGATCTGCGACGCCCGCGGCTAGCCGGCCGCGCCCGCTACGACGGCTCGGCCGCGGGTTGGGCGACCGCGGAGGCGCGCAGCGGGACCCGGACCGCCAGCATCGCCACCAGTCCGGCGACCAGCACCAGCGAAATCCCACCCAGGCCGGCCCGCACGGCGCCGAAGACGTCGACGAACACCGAGAACAGCCAGGGCGCGACGAACGCCACCGCCCGCCCGGTCATGGTGTAGAGGCCGAACGCGACGCCTTCCCGGCCGTGCTTGGCCATGTGCAGCAGCAGGGCGCGCGACGACGACTGCGACGGGCCGATGAACATGCACAGCAGCAGCCCGCACACCCAGAAGGCCACCGGGCCGGACAGCACCATCAGGGTCAGTCCCAGGACGATGATCGCGAGCAGTGAGGCCACGATGACGGGCTTCGACCCGACCCCGTGGTCGACGAACCCGCCCAGCACCGCCCCCACGGCGGCGACCACGCTGGCGGCCACCCCGAAGATCAGCACGTTGGCCTGGGAGATGCCGTACACGTTGACGCCGAGCACCGCCCCGAAAGCGAAGATCGCCGCCAGCCCATCGCGGAAGAGGGCGCTGGCGAACAGGAAGTACACCAGGTTGCGGTCGCGCTTCCACTCCCCGCTGACCTCGGTCCACAACTTTCGATAGCCGCCCAGCATGCTGGTCGGCTGATACTCCTCCGAGGACGCGGTGAGCCGCTGCGCGACGAACAGCAGGGGCAGCGCCAACACCGCGAACCAGATCGCGGCCACCACCATCGCCTCGCGGACGTAAAGCCCGTCCCGCAAGGGAACTCGCAGCAGACCGCGCGTCGCGTCAGGACCGCCGCCGGACCCGGAGATGAACCCGGTGTAGATCACCAGCAGCAGCAGAACGCTTCCGACATAACCTGACGCCCAGCCGAACCCGGATATCCGCCCGGCAGTCTGCGGCGTCGAAAGCTGACGCAGCATGGCGTTGTACGGGACGCTGGCCAAATCGCCGCACGCCGCCGTCGCCCCCAGCAGCACCAGGCCCGCCCACAGGTAGCCGGGACGGTCGCGGATGAAGAACATCGCACCGGTCAGCGTCACCGCTGTGGCGGTCAGCACACTGAGCGCTACCCGCCTGCGGTGCGGGGATTCCACCCACACGCCGACGGCCGGCGCGAGCACGGCGACCGTCAGCCCGGCGATGGCCGCCGCGCGGCCCAACCAGCTCGCCGGGGTGGTGGTACCGGGTATCCCCACCCCAACGCTGCTGGTCAGATAGACGGAGAAGACGAAGGTCGCCACGATCGCGTTGAGGCCGGTCGAACCGCAGTCCCAGAGCGCCCAGGCCAGCACGCGCGATCGCGCGGGCGTGGCGGGATGCGACTCCGGCTGGCTCATGCCCGGCACTCTATAGGCGCCCGCGATCGCCCGCGGGCCGCGTTGCGCCCGCTGTCTACGATTGGCGCATGCCGTTACCCGCCCCAAGCGCCGAGGCGCGCGCCGTTGTCACCGGAGCTTCGCAGAACATCGGTGAGGCACTCGCCACCGAACTCGCCGCACGCGGACACCACCTGATCGTCACCGCACGTCGCGAAGACCTGCTCAAGGACCTGGCCGCCCGGTTGACCGGCAAGTACGGCGTCACCGTCGACGTGCGCCCCGCCGACCTGGCCGACCCGGGCGAACGGGCGAAGCTGTGCGACGAGCTGGCCGCCCGCCCCATCTCGATCCTGTGCGCCAACGCGGGCACCGCGACCTTCGGTCCGGTCGCCACGCTCGATCCGGCCGGCGAGAAGGCGCAACTGCAGCTGAATGTCCTTGGGGTGCATGACCTTACGCTGGCCGTGCTGCCGGGAATGGTCGAGCGGAAGTCCGGCGGCATCCTCATTTCCGGTTCGGCGGCTGGTAATTCGCCGATCCCCTACAACGCCACCTATGCGGCGACCAAGGCGTTCGCGAACACCTTCAGCGAATCGCTGCGCGGTGAGCTGCGCGGGTCCGGCGTCAACGTGACCCTGCTGGCGCCGGGCCCGGTGCGGACCGATCTGCCCGACGACACCGAGGCCTCGATCGTCGAGCGGCTGGTGCCGGACTTTCTGTGGATCTCGACCGAGCACACCGCGCGCGTGTCGCTGGATGCGTTGGCGCGCAACAAGATGCGCGTCGTCCCGGGTCTGACGTCAAAGGCCATGTCGGTGGCCAGCGGGTACGGCCCGCGCGCCATCGTGGCGCCCATCGTGGGCGCGTTCTACAAGAAGCTCGGCGGCGGGTAGTTCCGGCGGCGGCGTAGCGGCGGCGTAGCGGCGGCGGCTCCCTGGGCGTAACGCAGCGGCGATTATCGGCCCGATTTTTCGCCGTGGCGTTACGGGCGCGACGAACGGCCAGCGCTACTTCCGGCGGCGGCGCCCGGTGCCGAAAATGTTTTTCACCACTTCACGTATCGCGGTGTTGATGCCGCTTTTTACCGTCGGGTTCTGCAGCACTTCCTCCCACATCGAGGGACCCTTTGGCCCCGCCGGCTCCGCCGGCTCCGGCATCGGCGGGACCGCCTCATTCGACGGGACCGGCGGATAGTCCGACTGGGTTTGCGGCGCCCGTGACGCGGGTTGCGCCGAGGGGCCGGCCTGTGGCCGCGCCGGTTGGGCAACGGTCTCGCCGTAGGTCGCCTGCAGCGCACTGCTTTTCGCCGCCGACTTGATCGCGTCGTTGCCGATCGAGGCCATCAACGAGCGGGGCACTCGCATGCGGGTCCACGCGACCGGCGTCGGCGCACCCTTCTCGGACAGCACCGTCACCACCGCTTCGCCGATCCCCAGCGACGTCAACGCCGATTCCAGGTCGTAGACATCGGTTTTCGGGTAGGTGCGGACGGTCCTGCTCAGCGCCTTCTGGTCGTCGGGCGTGAACGCGCGCAACGCGTGCTGAATGCGCGCGCCCAACTGGGACAGGATGTCGTTGGGAATGTCGGTGGGCAACTGGGTGCAGAAGAACACCCCGACGCCCTTCGACCGGATCAGCTTCACGGTCTGCTCGACCTGCTCGAGAAAAGCCTTGGACGCGTCGGCGAACAACAGGTGCGCCTCGTCGAAGAAGAAGACCAGCTTCGGCTTGTCCACGTCGCCGACCTCGTCCAACACCGTGAACAGGTCGGCCAGCAGCCACATCAGGAAGGTCGAGAAGATGACCGGGCGCAACGACTGACCGCCGAACTCCAGCAGCGAAATGATGCCGCGGCCCTCCTGAACGCGTAGCAGATCCCGCGGGTCGAGCTTCGGCTCGCCAAAGAACGTGTCGCCGCCCTCGCCCTCGAGGTTCACCAGTGCCCGCAGGATCACCCCGGCCGTCGTGGACGACACTCCGCCAAGGGATTTCAGGTCTTCCTTGCCCGCGTCGCTGGTCAGGTGGGTGATGACATCACGCAGCTGGTTCAGGGTCACCAGGGCGCTGTTGTTCTCCTTGGCCCAGTGGAAGATCAGCCCCAGCGTCGACTCCTGAGTGGCGTTGAGCCCCAGCACCTTTGACAACAGCACGGGGCCGAAGCTGGCCACCGTAGCCCGGATCGGCACACCGACCCCATCGGTGCCCAGCGACAAGAACTCGACCGGAAAACCGGTCGGCTCCCAGTCGTCGCCGGTGTCTTTGGCCCGCGCGGCCGTCTTGTCGTCGCCCTTGCCGGGCTGGGCAAGCCCGGACAGGTCGCCCTTCACATCGGCCATCAGCACGGGAACACCCGCGGCGCTGAGCTGCTCGGCGATCAGTTGCAGCGTCTTGGTCTTGCCGGTGCCGGTGGCGCCGGCCACCAGGCCGTGCCTGTTGATGGTGGCCAGCGGGATACGGATCTGTGCCGTCGGATCGGCCGCCCCGTCGATGACGACCGTGCCCAATTCGAGTGCCTGGCCACCGACGGCGTAGCCCTCGGCGATCCGCGTCGCGGCCGTGGCCGCTGAATCGGTGCTCATCGTGCTGCGCCCCTCTTCCCCGGTGATTCGGCATGCAGTTCGACAACGCTCACCCTACTTCTCCAGTTGAGACGCGGGCGAGGACCGGCGCGGGCGTCACCTGCGCGTAGTGCACTGGGTGGCGACCCGCAGCGCCCGGCTCCGCCGCGCTTGCGATCGCCACTGGTCCGACGGTGGCGACCCGCAGCGCCCGGCTCCGCCGCACTTGCGATCGCCACTAGTCTGAGCGCTGTGCGAGACGAACTGGTGTGGATCGACTGCGAGATGACCGGGCTTGATCTGGGCTCGGACAAGCTGATTGAGATCGCGGCGCTGGTGACCGACGCCGATCTGAACGTTCTCGGCGACGGGGTCGACGTGGTGATCCATGCCGACGACGCCGCGCTCGCGGCGATGGGCGACGTGGTCAGCGAAATGCACTCGCGCTCGGGGCTCACCGACGAAGTGCGGGCATCGACCGTCGACCTGGCGACCGCCGAGGCGATGGTGCTCGACTACATCGGCGAACACGTCAAGCAACCCAAGACGGCGCCGCTGGCCGGAAACTCCATCGCCACCGATCGCGCCTTCATCTTGCGCGACATGCCCGCCCTGGACGCCTACCTGCACTACCGCATGATCGATGTGAGTTCGATCAAAGAGCTCTGCCGCCGCTGGTACCCGCGGATCTACTTCGGTCAGCCGGTAAAAGGCCTGGCCCATCGCGCTTTGGCCGACATCCACGAGTCCATCCGCGAGCTGCAGTTCTACCGCCAGGCCGCGTTCGTCGCGCCGCCGGGCCCGTCTACCAGCGAAATCGAGGCGATCGTCGCCGCCCTCGATGGCGGAAAAGACGCACCGGGACCAAACGATTCGGCCTCCGCGCCGCCGACCGGCTAGTATCGACGTCGCCGCTCGTTGACCGACATCGTGCGCAGGTCGGCTTGCGGCCGTGGTGGGTGTAGTTCAGTTGGTAGAGCGTCAGGTTGTGATCCTGAATGTCGCGGGTTCGAGTCCCGTCACTCACCCCACAGGTCAGGGAGCATCACCGCTCCCTGACCTTTTATGGTGTTACCGACTCGGCGCGATGCCGATGCACCCGTGAGTGGAAGGTAGTGACGAGACAACGCCCCGCCCCGCCCCGACCCCGGCGCCTGCGCCCGGGGGCAGCGGCCGTCGTGGGGGTCGCGCTGTTCCTCGCGGGTTGTGGCGGGTCGAGTCACACCACGACGACGGTGATGTCGACACTGCCACCAGAAACCAAGACGGTGACCAAGACCGTCGCCCCGCCACCCCCGCCGGGGCCCAAGACATCGATCGAGAACAACGGCACCTACATCGTCAACAAGGACATCGCGGCGGGCACCTACCGCAGCGATGGCGCCAAGTCCGGGTGCTATTGGGCGAGGCTGCGCAGCTTCGATACCAACGACATCATCGACAACAACGTCGGCGACGGCCCCCAGGTGGTCCGGATCCTGCCGACCGATACCGCGTTCATGACTCGAAGCTGCGGGAGCTGGCACAAGATCGACTGACCGCTACGTCAGGTGTTGGCGTTGCCCGCCTTCCACTGCGGCCACGGGATGTTCCAGTCGCCCAGCCCCTCGATCCCGGGCAGCGTCGGCCCGACCGTGTGCACCACCTCGACGATGTCACCGCTCTTGCTGTGGTCGTAGAACCACTCGGCGTTGCTGGGACTCACGTTCAGGCAGCCGTGGCTGGTGTTGGTGTGCCCCTGCGCGCCCACCGACCATGGCGCGGAATGGACGAAAACGCCGCTGTAGGACATCTGCGTGGCCCAGTCGACTTCGGTGCGGTATCCGTTGGGCGAATTGACCGGAACCCCGTAGGTCGAGGAGTCCATGATGATGTGCTTGAACCGGGCGCCAATGATGTAGACGCCGTTGGCCGTTGGGGTGCTGTCCTTGCCCATCGACGTCGGCATGGTCTTGACAACATCGCCGTTGACCCGCACGGTCACCGTCTTGGTGGTGTCGTCGGCCGTCGAGATCACCTCGTCACCGATGGTGAAGTGCGTCTTGACGTTGTCCTCGCCGAACATCCCGTCGCCCAGGTCCACCCCGTAGGTGTTGACCGCCACGTCGATGGTGGTCCCTGACTTCCAGAAATGTTCTGGGCGCCAACGCACTTCGCGGTTGTTCAGCCAATAGAACGCGCCCTCGACCGGAGGGTTAGTGGTGATGTTGATGGCCTTCTGGGCCGCCGCCCGGTTGGCGATGTTCTCGTCGAAGCGGATCGCCACCGGCTCACCGATGCCCACCACCTCGCCGTCGGCCGGGCTGACGTAGGGCATGGTCAGGTGGGCGGGTGAACTGGTCTCGAACGACATCTGCTTGCTGGCCGCGCCGCCTAGGCCGGTTGCCTTCACGGTCAACGTGTAACGCCGGTTGTAGCCGAGCTGCTCGGTGGTCGACCACCGCAGGCCGTCGGGACTCAGCTGCCCGCTGATCGACCTGCCGTTCTCGTTGACCATGCTGACCGAGGCGAGCACGCCGTCGGCAACGCTCACCGTGACGGGCGCATCCACCGTCACACCGACGGCGCCGTCGGTCACCGAGGCGGTGAGCTTCGGGACCAGCAGGTCGGCCAGCGGGGTGCCCTTGTCGAAGATGACCTTCGCCGGTGCCGCCGCGTGGTTGCCATCGCAGGCGGCGGTGAGCACAGCAATCGGAACGATGGCAGCCACCAGCCATGATCGGCGTTTCCGCAAATGCGCCATCCAGTGACCTTCCATTCAATTCTCCAGATGGTCACCGCTGACCAGCGAGGTAGCTGCAGGCATTCTAATGGCATCTGCCGACGCTCCCGTGCCAGCTGAGCCGGGGCGTCCGTTCGGTGTCATCGCCGCAATGAAATCGTCATTTCCGGCGCGGCCAACAGCCAGCGGCACCGACTACGCCGGCAAGTTGGACTCTTCGTGCAGTTCGGCGTCGCCCCTGTCGCGGGCGCTGACGGCCTCGACGCGCGCGAGCTTGATGATGGCCGCGATCATCACCAGCGCCGCTGCCGTCAGGGCGATCATGCCGGGTCGACCGGTCTCAAGCGTCTCGCCGAGGACGACGACGCCCAGCACCGCCGCGACGACGGGCTGCGACACCTGCAGCGTGGGCATGGACGCGGTCAGCGGCCCGGCGCGAAACGCCGCCTGGCTCCACACCACGCCGCCCAGGGCGACAAGGATGCAGGCGTAGAGCTCCGGGGCGCGCATCACCGCGGCTGGCCCCTCGCCGAGCCGAGCGACGACCTCCTTGGTGAGCGCCGCAAAGGTGCCCCACAACGCCCCGGACACGAAGGCGAACAACATGGCGGCCACCGCGCCGCCCCGAATGCGGCCGGCCACCACACAGCCGATCAGGAGCGGCCCCAACACGATGGCCACCACCGCCCAGGTGCGAAGCGATGCGCCGCTATGGCCGGCTTGCGGATTGCCGACGACGACCACCACCGTCACCGCGGCGGTCAACAACGCGGCCCACACCCACTCGCCTGCGGTGACGGCCCGGTGCGACAGCCTGGCGTTGAGGGGCAGCGCGAAGAGCACCGAAAACATCAGCAGCGCCTGGACCAGCAGCACCGAACCCTCGCCCAGGGCCGCGACTTGCAACGCAATGCTCGCCGCCAAGAGCAGCGTGCCCCACCACCAGCGTTGGCTGCGAAGCAAATTGGCGAACAATTCGACGGAGCCTACCGCCCGGTCGGTGATCCGCTGGGCCGTGCGTTGCTGCAACACGTCGCCCGTGGCAATGCATAATGCGGAACTCAACGCGAGGAGAGCGGCGATCAGTGTGTGCGACATGAAAATCTCCGTGGGTGTCCGGCGTTTCGGACTTCGCGGTAGTGGAAAACCATTGGTGCGCAATGCATGTTCGCGGGTCAGGTGCGCTCGGCGGCGGCCCTGTCAGTCCACCTTCTGGTCAATGACCGGCCCCCGTTCGGAGCGTCGCGGGCCCAGCGGCCCCGCCCCACCGCGACCTCGCCCTCTTCACCGGTTGCGGACCGTTCCCGCAGCCACACCATCGGCCGCGGAGCCCACCAGGTCCAGCGGCCCAGCAGGTGAATGAAGGCCGGTACCAAGACCATTCGGACCAGGGTGGCATCGACGAGGACGCCGAGCGTGAGGCCCAGGCCCAGCATGCGCATGAACGACACGTGCGCGGGGATCAAGGCGGCGAACGAGATCGACATGACCACAGCGGCGGTGGTGACCACCCGGCCGATCCCGGCGATACCCAGCGCCGTGCTCTCGTCGGTGGCGGCGCGCGCCTCGGCGGCCGTCGGCGGCGTCTCCCGGATGGCCTGCGAGGCCAGCCAGTATTCGTGGATGCGCGAAACCAGGAACACCTCGTAATCCATGGCCAGCCCAAAGGCGATGCAGAACAACAACACCGGGATGTTGGCGTTCAACGTCCCGTTGGGTGTGGTGCCCAGCGCGCCCAGGTGGCCGTCCTGGAAGATCCACACCATCGCGCCGAACGCCGCGGTCAGTGACAGCACGTTGCACACCAGCGCCTGCAGCGGCAGCACCGCGCTGCCGGTCAGCAGGAAGAGTAGGGCAAAGGTGATCAGGGCAATCAGCCCGAACACCAGCGGCAGTCGCTTGGTGATGGCGTCGACACTGTCGCGGTTGATCTGCGCCAGACCGGTCACCAGCACCGAGTGGCCGGCCGGCCCAGCGACCTGATGCAGTCGGTCGAGTTGCGTGTTCGAAGCCTTCGAATACAGCGGCGCAGTGCTCGACACCGTCAGAAACGCTGCGCCGTTGGCCATGCCGGTGGCCTCGGCGGGCGGCGCCACCCGTTTCCCGCCCACGAACGTGCCGGCCGGCGCGCTGACCGCGGAGACGTCGGCCACCCGGGACAGCTCGGCGGCGTAGCGCTCCAGGTCGGCGGGGGTCATGCCGCGAACGTCGGGGACGACGACGGAGACCCCGGTGCCTAGCCCGTTAGCGAAATCGTTGTCCAACATGTCGGCAACCTGGCGCGCAGACGCCCCTTTGGGCAGCACCCGTTCGTCAGGGAAACCCCACTTCACCCCGAGGAACGGCGCACCGAGCAACAGCAGCAACACCACGACACTCAGACCGACCGACATGGCGTGGCGCAACACGTAGCGCGTCGACCGGTACCAGAACTGTGTCTCGAGCGGCTGGTGCGCGTGATCGCGGAACGGCCGCTGCCCGTGCAGCACGCGATGCATCACCCGACGGGCGTTCAGCGAGTCCAACCGCGGCCCCAGCAGCACGATCGCGGCCGGCGTCACCACGACAGCGGCGAGTGCCACGATGATCGCCGTGACCACGATCGTGTAGGCCGACGACTTGAGGAAGTACATCGGGAACAGCGCCATCACCGCCATTGACAGCCCGACGGTGGTGGCCGAGAACAGAACGGTTCGGCCGGCGGTGGCCATGGTCCGAAACAACGCCTGATCCCGGTCCTCGGTTCGGGCCAGCTCCTCGCGATAGCGAGTGATGATCAACAGGTTGTAGTCGATCGCCAGGGCCAGACCCATCGCAATGCTCAGGTCCAGCGCATACGTCGACACGTCGGTGACGTAGGTGATCAGTCGCAGCACCGACATGGTGCCGACGATGGCCAATGCGCCCAACACGATCGGCAGCGTCGCCGCCACCACACCGCCAAGCACCCACACCAGCACCGCGAAGCTCAACGGAATCGCGATCGACTCCATCAGCATCAGGTCGCGCTGGTTCTGCTGATTGATCTGGGCGTACGCCACGGCCATCCCACCGGCGCGAACGGTGACGCCGTCCCGGTCGTGGACCACCTCACGCATGAGCGCGCTGGCGTACTCCTGGGCCTTGTTCTCCCCGCCTCTCAAGTCGGCCACGATCATCCCGGACTTGTTGTCCTTGCTGACCAGCTGGGCCGCGGTCTGGGGCGGCGAGGTCCACGCCGAAGAAACGTCGATGACCCAAGGCGATCGTTTCAGGTGGTCGACGATGTCGGTGGCCACCTGGCGCGCTTTGTCGCTGCGGGCGCCCGCGGGCGCGGTCAGCGCGATCAGCATCTTCTGCTCGGTTTGACCGAACTTGTCCCTGAGCAGTTCGGTCGCCCGCGCCGATTCCGAGGTCGGGTCCTGGAATCCGCCGGCCGACAGCCTGTTTACCACCGGAATCCCGAAGATCCCGCAGACCACCAGGACGAAAACGGCGGCCGCGATGATGCGTCTGGGCGCCGCGATGGCAAGTCGAGCGATTCCTCGCAGCACTGGCGTCCTTTCTTTTCCGGCGCCTCCGGCCTAGCTCTATACCCATACAGGGACCGTTTGACGCCCCCTCGGCACTCATTTCCGCCGATGCGTCGGAGACGCACGCGTGGCTTATGTAACAGTAAGACGGCCGCGTTAGCGCAATTGATTCCGTCACACCGGTGATCCGCCTTACACCCCTGCTCCTACTATGACGGCTTGTGGGCGGCGTCACCAACGTCGTTGCGACGTTTCACCACCCGGGACTCGGGTACCGAAGAAGGGCGGCATTCCAGTAAACGAGCTTTGTTGGATTCGGAGTGCACATCACGAATTCAGCTGGGCCAGTAGCGAATTGGATGAGCGATGAATGCAACAAAGGACGCCATCAGGATCAAGCATCCGACCGAGAAGGACTGGCAGGCCGTCTACGAGAACCAGGCGCGCGCATATGGGATTGCCGTGGACCCGCACGACGTCGCCGCCTGGACGCGGCGGGTCAACCTGCAAGACATCCTGATCGCCGAAGACATGTCCGATCCGGAAGAGCCGCACCTGGTCGGAACTTCCCTTTACTACCCACTGCGGCTCACCGTGCCAGGGGGCGCCAGTCTCGACGCCGCCTGGTTGTCGATGATCGCAGTCGCGGCGACGCATCAGGGACAAGGAATCTGGCAACAGCTCAGCATCCAGGGCTTCGCAATATTGCAGGAGCGTGGTTATCCCATTCTTTGCGGCGTTCCCACCCAGCCAACGGTTTACGAAATCCTTGGGGCCGGGGTGGCCAGCTATGCCAGGACCTACGACATCGAGCCGCGTTTCACCCAGCTGCGCAACAAGCCCGACCGAAATCGGGCTCGTGAGGTCGACGCTGCCCAGGCGGCAAGCCTGCTGCCCCCGCTCTACGAGCGGTGGCGCGCCATAACTCCGGGTGCGCTGAGCCGAGATGATGCGTGGTGGGACGACATCCTCGAAGACAGGATCACCCAGCGGGACAACGGATCGACGCTCAATTTCATCGTTCATCCGGACGGTTTTGTGACCTACCGCGTCGTGGGAGCGTCGCCGCACGCCTATCGGCGGCCATTCGGCAGCGTGATCGTCCAAGACTTCTGCGCGGTCACGAACGAAGCCCACGACGAACTGCTGGCGACTCTGGTGGGCTCCAAAACGTTCGACAACATCGTGATGGAGGTCCCGGTCGATGACCCGCTCCCACTCAAACTCAAAGACCAGCTCGCCGCGAAAACGATAGGCATGAGCGATTTCCTGTGGCTGCGAATCATGAACGTGCCCGCCGCGCTCGGCGCCCGCGGGTATTCATCCGACGCCGACATCGTCCTGGACATCACGGACCCGCTCAGCGTCGCTGGTGGACGATTCCGGCTGCAGACACGCGATGGTGTCGGCGAGTGCACACCACACGACGGGCCCGCGGACGTCCAGATAAGCCTCGGTGATCTGGGAACCATCTACATGGGGGCTCACCGCCCGTCGGAACTTCACCGGGCGAACCGCATCACGGAACTGCAGCCGGGCACGCTGCGCACCCTGGACGCCATGTTCGCCACCGACCGGGTGCCTTATTGCGGCACGCTCTTCTGATAACCGTCCAGCTCGCCAATCAGGTTGCGGCGAAAACTATTCGAAGACATTACGGGTGGCGCGTCTAGCCGCGGTGACGCCGACCCCGGTCGAGCGGGTAATGCTCGAGACGCGCCGGACCGCTCCGAACCATGCGGATCACCCGCGGCCGAGCGGCTATCCTGGGAACCGGTCGGGATTTCACTGGACGGCACGACGCCTGTTATTGTCGCCTACGCGGTCTCGGCCGTTTAGAAGCGCCGTTAGCTCAGTTGGTAGAGCAGCTGACTCTTAATCAGCGGGTCCGGGGTTCGAAACCCTGACGGCGCACCAGCTCACCGAGTAGTTCAATATTTGGTGGCTTCTCCACTTCAATGGGGGGTTCACCCGATGGGTAGCGATCTCCGAGCAATCTCTTTCCCGACGATCGCGCGGGTCCTACCATCCCTGCGGTGGGGTTTTTCAGAGGGCACTTGTGAAAACTGACCTGAAGTGGGTCGAGCCCTTCGAGGGCCACTATCACGCCAACATCGACGACCGCAGCGAATACCGGGTGCACGTGGTCTCGACGGGCGGCTTCCGCGCCGAACGGGTGGACGACGGCTTCGTGCACCACGACCTGGGCCGGGCCGGCACCGCCGCCGAGGCGCAGGCGATCTGTCAGGACCTGCACACCAGGGCCCTGCGCCGCGCCGCATGGGAGGCCTACATGGCCGAGCACGACCCGCCGGGCTGGGAGTGACCCCCTCACCGGTTGACCGGAATTTTGCCGCCGTATCCCACCGCGACAGCCCCTCCTGCAGGTAATTTCTTGCTGGCACCGATCGGCGCCAGAAGCGCCGATAGGCCCCTTGGGACGAGCTGCGTCGAAGGAGCTGCAATGGGGTTCATCCGGCCCAACCTGCCCGTCGTCGACATGGCCGAGTGGACCAGCCGCTCCCGCGCCGAACGGATCGTGCCGATGGCGCGCCACATCGCCGAGCACGGCTTCGGCACCCCGCTGGTGATGCACGTGACGTACGGCGTGAAGATCGCGCTCTACATCCTCGGCGGTTGGCTCTTCGCGTGGTCGACCTCCGGCATCGGCGGCTTCAGCCACGTCGGCGAATGGTGGTCGGAGCCGATCGTGTTCCAGAAGGCCGTCCTGTTCACGATGCTGTTCGAGGTCGTCGGCCTCGGTTGCTGCTTCGGGCCCTTGGCGGGGCGCTACTTCCCTCCGATGGGGTCGATCCTGTACTGGCTGCGGCCCGGCACCATCCGGTTGCCGCCGTGGCCCAATCGGGTGCCGTTGACCAAGGGCAGCAACCGAACCCCGTTCGACGCGTTGCTCTACGGCGTCCTGCTGGTGCTGCTCCTGACCGCGCTGGTGTCCGACGGCGCCGGACCGATTCCCGCGCTGGACACCACGATCGGAGTGCTGCCGTGGTGGCGCACCGTCGCGATTCTGGCGGTCCTGGCCGTGCTCAGCTTGCGCGACAAGGTGATCTTCCTGGCCGCGCGCGGCGAGGTGTATGCGCCGCTGGCGCTGACGTTCCTGTTCGCCGGGGCGGACATCATCGTCGGCGCCAAGGTCGTCTTCATGGTGATTTGGCTGGGTGCGGCGACCTCCAAACTCAACAGGCACTTTCCGTTCGTGATCTCGACCATGCTGGCGAACAATCCGTTCATCCCCTCGGGGCCGCTCAAGCGGTCGATGTTCAGACACCACCCGGACGACCTGCGGCCCAGCGCGCTGGCGGGATTCATCGCGCACTTCTCGACCGCAGTCGAGGGTCTGGTACCGCTGGTGCTGCTGTTCTCACACGGCGGCTGGCCGACGGCCATCGCGGCGTTCGTGATGATCGTGTTCCACCTCAACATCCTGCTGGCCTTCCCGATGGGCGTGCCGCTGGAGTGGAACGTCTTCATGATCTTCGGGGTGCTATGGCTGTTCGTCGCGCACGCGCGCCTGGGCCTGTCCGACATCGCCCACCCGTTGCCGATCGCCGCCCTGTTCGCCGTCATGGCCGGCACGGTCGTCGTCGGGAATCTCTATCCGCGCAAGGTCTCGTTTCTGCCCGGCATGCGCTACTACGCCGGCAACTGGGACACCACCCTGTGGTGCGTGCGGCCGTCGGCCGACGAAAAGTTCCGCGTCGGCTCCCGCGCCCTGGGCCCGATGCAGCACCAGCAGCTCGAGCGGTTGTACGGCAGCAAAGAGGAAACCCTGATCCCGCTGCACCTGGCCTTGGCGTTCC